>JAHDBT010000648.1 GCA_020630215.1 Bacteroidota bacterium | reverse complement strand
GCGTTGAGAATAGACATGTCAACAATGGGAATAGTAAAAACTCAACGGAGTATTGATACCCAAAAGGGGCTAAAATTATAGGATCTATTTTCTTTAGCAATTTATAGTGCTATTAATGTAAAACTATTTGCTACAATAAAACCATTCGATTGGAATATACTATGAATGAATGTCCGTCAAGAACAAGCTATTTACCTCCAATAGTTTTCTTTTCTAAATTTTGATAATACGTTATCACATTTTTAGCACTTAACCGACATCCTTCTTCTCTCCATTTGTTCATTCCCTCCCAGCTATTATCTTTTTGTTCTGGATATTCTTTAAAATCCTGACGATAATATCCTTCAAACAAAGAAACTGCCTTAGCCGATTCGTCTGGATTATCATCTATATTTTGAGTCATGAATAGAATGACTCTTTTTAAAATTTCCTCTTTGGTTGCCTCACTAAATGTGGAGTGTCTTCCGTACGGAGTTCCTGCATAGTTGCAAAAGTAAGTAAACCCATTTATTCCTGTAGTATCATTTTCTAAAATATAATTTTCAATTTCATCAGTATACTTATTTAGGAAAGTCAGTTTTTTGCCAATATCATTATCTCCTGCAGGAGCCTCTTGTTTAAATAGTTGAAATAATTTCTCATATGCCATCTCACTTTCTTTTCTAAATAAGGCATCTAGAATATGGGTTCGATAATGCAGCAAAGCTCTTTCATGTTTTTTTTCAAGTAATAGACTTGCTAAAAAATCAGTAGACAATTCTTTACTAAATAGGATATCTAATTTATTTAATAAAGCATCTCGTTCTAGTCGAAATGGATATTTCTCTTCCATTTCTTTTTGGCTTACGATATCTTCTTTTCTCACAAATCCTTTTAAATCAAGTGGGATGAATTGCCAATAATATTCCTCTTCTAGTAGTTTTAGTATTTCAATAATTTGTTTTTCATTTTTCATCACATTTGTATTTGGAACACAATTTATATCCAAAGTGGAAAGTATAATTACTAAAAACAAGCTTATTATTTTCATAATTTAGATTATAGGCTCAAGATACTGCATTTCGACTACATTCAATGCTCCGTGAACTAGTAACTTCGAGTTGAAATTGTAATAGGGCGTAATAATCTTTATTCATTAAAAATAAAAAACAGGTGTTTATATATAATAAACAATATTTCACTTTGTGCATTTCCATATTTATTGCAGTTATTTATCTTTTTTACTACAAGCCAAGAGGCTTGAATACCGTTTGGCTCAAGCGACACGCTTGACCCTGCGTTTCTTTTTTTGCAAAAAAAAAGAACGCCCGGTCCAGCCTCACGGCTGGAGCGTAACGGGCTTCAAGCGTCTCGCTTGATGTAAATATGAATAACTATTTGTACAAAAACTGATGTGGTCTAATATAAAAATATAACACCTCTTTTTTGTATTTTACAAGCCAACAAATTCCCCATATACGTTGGGTTTTCCTAAGCACAAATTTCGTTTTTTATCTACTCAAATGCATTTACTATTCCCATTATTGAAAAGGTGCGACTCCGCTGGGGTCGTGTTGTTTTATTACTATTTGGTTAACATACTTTGACCACTCTGTGGTCAGAAAAAAACGAAAACCACTTGCATTTGAGCATATATGCTATTCGCCAGGTAGTTTACAATATTTTGCTAAACAAGATAAATCCTACTTAAGGCAGTCCATCTTTCAACAAGGGCTTGACCAAATAATTACTAATGTTTTTAATCTAATAGATTTACTAGAGTTCATTACACCTTATTTATCTAGAAAGCCAGTCTTTAATGAACTAGCCTGGGTCGATAGGATAATCAAGGAATACTCCAATAATAAAAAACAAATATCTAAAAGTGTCAGTAGTCTAGTTTTTTCAATTTGGTTTCAAATTTCTGGTTAAAAGTTTAAGGCTTCATAGCAATAATACATAAAGGCAAAGTACCTTAACCTTATGGTACTGTCTCTGCCAGCTTGGGTTAAATTTGAAACGGTATAATTGTTTTATTAAAACACCCGCCAAAGGTAGCGTTTTATTTACAGAAGTTGCAATACATCTATTTACAAAACGAGATATAGCGCAATTGCTGGTTTAGAGCATAAATTTACTTATCTGCGAAGCGACCTAACTATTAAATATTACATGCCCGCCAGTTCTTTCAACTTCATTTTTTTAGCTACCGATACCGCAAACTCTTGTTCTGCTTGCCCGCTTGCTTCGATGCTTACCATAAAACGGTCGCCAACACCTAGTATTACATTCGATTTTTTGTCTTTCTTTTTAATCGTTTTCATGCCTGCAACACCTTCAATACCGAGGTCGATGCCTTTGGTTGTTTCTCGGTTATTTTCTATAAAAAAGTTCGATTTTAAGGCGGCAGTTGCTAAGGTGTATAGTGGTAATGCAGCATTGTAATCTACTAAGGTTACTTTTACTTTCTCCTTCCCATTGTTAGATTTATACTTTGCTGTTAACTGCGAATAAGACAGTCCTTGTGCTCCCGATATTTGTCCATCAGGTTCGCCATCTATGGTGTAACCGCTAATACTAGGGAGATATTCTTTTAACTTGTTGTAATGAATCGCAACGGTATCACCTTTGGCTTTGCGAGCTTTGTTTTTTTCGCTGAGTTCTTCTGCCCCTTTTTCTAGCTGCTCGCCTAGGTCTTTTAAGGTTTTAGAAAATTCATTGAGGTTTTTTACATTTTGGGTCGTTTCTTGGCAGCTTCCAAAAATAAAGAATGCGCCAATTATTAGGAATAATAAAATTGAAGTATTTTTCATAGTATTTTTTTATGGTTTACAATGAATGTTGTGTAAGTGAAAGAAAAATAAACTTTAACAGTTAATTAAATTAGTCTCATCACAAATATAGTGCGGTTTTTACTTTGAAGGTAATCATTATGCGTTTTAAAAGCAAATTTATTGAAACATTTACTTTGCATTACAAATTATACTGTACAAAAACATAATCAACAAAATAAGCATGAACTTTAGGGTTTATTTATTTGTTAAATAATCGTTAACTTTGCAGCAACTATTTTAGGGAGTAAAAAAAGGTTCTAAAATGGTTTCTATTAATTAAAATACAACATTAATATTATGTATCCAGTAGAATTAACAACCCCCATGAAAGCAGATTTAGTAGATGCGGGTTTTGAAGATTTAACGAATGCTACTCAGGTAGACGAAATAATAAAAACGGAAGGAACTGTTTTTGTGGTAATCAACTCAGTTTGTGGTTGTGCGGCGGGTAATGCACGTCCCGCAGCTAAATTAGCGATGCAATATTCTAATAAAAAACCTAGCCGTGTTGCAACTGTTTTTGCAGGTGTAGATGGGGAAGCAACAGCGCAAGTGCGTCAACATGCATTGCCTTATCCTCCTTCGTCGCCTTGTATGGGTTTGTTTAAAAACGGACAAGTTGTGCATTTTATCGAACGTCACCAAATTGAAGGACGTGCAGCACAAGATATTGCAAAGGAATTATTGGACGCTTTTGAGGCGCATTGCTAGAGGGAGGTTTGATTTTTTACCTGCT
>JAHDBT010000055.1:4859-21864 GCA_020630215.1 Bacteroidota bacterium | reverse complement strand
ATTTTTTGGATGCTATGCTAACGTCAAGAGGTCAAAAATCAAGAATCAAAAATCCTCCTTACCTCATCGCACTACGCATTTTACTAACCGTTTGCAAAGCTCCTAAAGGCTGAATTAGGCGGCCTGTTAATTTTTCATCGGAGGTATTTTTACCAGCGTTGTGCAGTATTTTATAAGCTGCCTCCGCACTTAAATTGGGTTCAATGGCTTTCATCATGCCTAGTAAGCCTGCTACATAGGGGGTGGCCATAGAGGTGCCGTTCATGGGTGCATAACCGTTACCCGGGATGGTAGAATATACATCAACACCAGGGGCGGCAATGCCCATTGTTACGTCGTTTACGGTATTGGAGAAGGAGGCTTTGCGGAGGTTTCTATCTAGGGCGGCTACGGTAATAACGCCATCACATCCTGCAGGCACATTGTTTTTGGCGTTGCCACCATCGTTTCCTGCGGCAGCTACTACAATGGCTCCTTTTTTAGTGGCGTATTTTACAGCATCATCATAGGTTTTTTGTCGTTCCTGACTTTGCCTTCCGCCTAGCGACATAGAAATAACGGCTGCTCCTTTATCAGCAGCTTCTATCATGCCTGCAATAATGGCTTGTTGGGTGCCGCCGCCATAATCGCCTAGTACTTTTATGCTGGTTACTTCAATGTATTTATTGTTGGGCGCAAAGGAGGCAATCCCTATTTTGTTGTTCGATACGGCTGCTGCTACGCCTGCACAATGTGTACCATGCCCTACTGCATCCTTATTGTATTTGGAATTGGTAGACACAAAATTGCCTTTTAAATCTTCGTGTTTGCCATCTACGCCTGTATCAAGAATAGCAATTAAGGCTTTTTTGGTAGGTTTTAATTTATTTTTTTTCAGAAACTCATATAAGTCAATGCTGCCCATTGGTTCGTAGCCCCAAAGGTTTTCAAATTCGAGGTTGTAATCTTTTAAAGTGGGTTTGCGTTGGTGTGGGGTTTCTTGTTTAGGCGGATTAAGTTTAACTAAATCATTGGCTTCGGCATAATCAATTAAATTGGTGGCTTGGAGGGCTTGTAAAATTTGTGGCACTTTGTCCTTGTATTTTTCGGCTACATTAAGCACATAGTAGTCGTTGAGGTCGCCTGCATTTTTAGAATCTTTGGGGCTAAATGCTTTGGTGATAGTGGGTTTGTATTGTTTTAAAGCGGCTTTCACCTCATCTATTTGCTCCGCATTTTTAATATCAAACAAAATCTCGGCATAATTATCAACAACAATAGCTTTACCAAAGGTGTTTGTAAGTACGTTTTTGTAGAATGGAGACACAACTACTAAGCCTAACACTAGGAGCATCAATACCGTCTTCACCTTTGCGAAACGGCCAGCTAATAAGGTAATGAGGTGCAGCAATCCTAAATCTCTACACAACACCAAAATGAGGGAATAGTTGAGGTCTTCTACATTGGTCAATATCAAGCCTAAATAAGCAATTATTGCTCCCAATAGTCCTAGTTGACTAAAGGTTGCTTTACCTCCCTTAGCAGCACGAACGGCTGATACAATGCCTAGTACAATGGCGGCTAAATAAATGAGTGGATATAATTCGGTTTGCATAAATGGTTAATTTATTTAGGGAAAAATAATTGTTTGATGGTCTGGTTTCTGGGTAAATTGGGTGTTGGGCTAATTGTCTGAATTTGGATAGCCCAGATGTATGGATTTTTTGGATGCTATGCTAACGTCAGCAGGAAAAAAATCAAAAATCACCTCTCAAATATCAAGAATCAAAAATCCTAACCGTTCAGCAGGAAAAAATCTTAAATTCTAAATCTTCGATTCTAAATTTTAAATGAAATAAATCAAAGCCCCTAAGACTCCACTTTATATTCCTTAATTTTAACACTCTTTCCCCACATAAAAATTGATACTTGCTCTTCCGTTTCTTCTACTGTTGCGCTTAGTTCTAGCCCTTCTTTTTGTAATTCTTTGGGCATATCTACGGGTCGCCATTTCTCATCGTTTTCGTCTACAATTCCCCAAAAACCTAGTGCAAGCTTTTGGTATTTTACGGTTCCTTTTATGTTTTTTTTCGTCATAATTGAAAATGGAATTTTATTTTAGGGACAGAGAATAAATAAGTGTTCGAATTTGAGGAAATATTTTTGTACCAGACAAGGAGACAAAGTTCGCATTACGCCTAAGCATAATAAGGATTTTGTCAACGCAGGATGAACGTGCGATTTTTGCGCAGCAAAATAAATATCCCTTTGGATATTTAAGCTAAGAGAACCGCTTGCGGATGGGTTGGCAAGATAAAGTCAAAACGGACCCTTATTTCTTTTGCGTCCCTTAGCAGTATCTATCATAATTGCACAAGTATTTTAGCAATTAAAAAAGTGGCTGCTTTTTACAAAAAATAAGTGTCTATTGGTTACAACTTTAAATACACTTTAAAAGTTTATTATAGCGCATTTTTTTTCTGGTATGTCTGCGTTTGCTGTTTTAATCTAAGCATAAAATTGCTGCGTAACAATCGAAAATTTCTTTTTAACCATTGCTAAATTGTCCTTTTAAAATAAAGATTTGATTTGAACCTTCTGTTATTTCGTGTAAGTGAGCAAGCTTTATTATAAATGACATTTCCGTTACAACATTTGGTATTTTTTTTTCGAGTTTGTGTAGGCATTTCACTTATAAACGCTTTTATATGGGCTTATCAAACTAATAAGCTTGAACAAGTCAAACGTTCTATGTGTTGGTATAAAAAATAGTAGTAAGCAAACAAATAGTTGGATTGATTTACTAGAACTTTTGATATTGTAATAAGGTTTTGTAGATTGCACGCCAAACTGAACAAACTACTATTATAAATGGAAATCACCAACATTACTCCGAATATGGAACTGAACATCAAAAATGATGGCAACTTTAAATATGTAGAAGCTGGCGAAGGCGAGGTACTACTGTTGTTACATGGCTTATTTGGTGCATTAAGTAATTTTACGGACTTAATTACCCACTTTAGCCAGAACTTTAAAGTTGTTTTACCGTTTTTACCTATATACGAGTTGCCGCTGCGACAAGCAACCTTACCCAACTTGGTTAAATTTGTAGAAGAATTTGTAGCCTATAAAAATTATCCAAACGTAATGGTTTTGGGCAATTCGCTAGGTGGACATATTTCGCTCGTATATACGCTTAACAATTTGCCCATTGTAAAAGCCATGATTTTAACGGGCAGCTCAGGCTTATTTGAAAATGCAATGGGTGGCAGTTTCCCCAAAAGAGGTAACTACGAGTATATTAAAGATAAAGTGGAATACACTTTTTACAGTCCCGAAACTGCTACCAAAGAACTAGTAGACGAAGTTTTTGAAATTGTAAACAATCGCTCTAAAGCCATGCGAGTAGTATCGGTTGCAAAATCGGCCATACGACACAATATGGCGCAGGAATTGCCCAACATCACCGTACCAACAATGCTTATTTGGGGACGTAACGATAATATTACCCCCGCATTTGTTGCCGAAGATTTTCAAAAACTGCTGCCAAATGCCCAACTTGCTTTTATGGAAGAATGTGGTCATGCACCTATGATGGAAAAACCACAGGAGTTTATTGAGCATTTAGATCGTTTTTTGCAGCAACTAGCATAAGCAGCTAAAAGTATATTGGAACTAACAAAGCCATTATATTGGTAACTATCATAGTCAAGGTATTTATACCGATAACAAAAGAAATACAAAAACAACCCAGAAACAGCTTAAACTATTTCCCAACAGTTGTTTCTATATTTACTGAACAAACTAATTACTAGTGACTCAAAACCTAAGTTCTTGATGACCCAAGCCTTGTCTTTTTTTCCTGCTACTGCGTTATTGCTCCCTCACGTAGCTACGGCTATGCTCGCTCGCAATGCCTTGTAGCAGAAAAAAATACGGCGACTTAATCATCAGAAACTTAAGTTTTGAGCCACTAGCAAAAGAGAGAAGCCGATAAAGAAGCAAGCGAAACCGAACAACACCATTCAAGGACCTTTGCTCTGGGTGCTTTATTATATATGCCCTATTATTTATTAACCCAGAAATTTTTGACATGATAGCAAAAAATTTAATTAATGAAGCCGTACCACCTCTAAAACCCTCCGATAATGGAGAAAAAGCGTTAAGTTGGATGGGCAGCTTTCACGTACAACACTTACCCGTTGTAGATGGACAACAATACTTAGGCATGGTTGCCGAATATGATATATTAGATACAAATCATGCAGACATGCCTTTGCGTGCCTATAGCTTAGATTTGACTCGTAATTTTGTATACGATTATGTGCATATTTATGATGTACTGAAGGTGGTGAACGAAAACCGCTTATCGGCAATTCCTGTTTTAGACGAAAACGACCAGTATGTAGGGCTCATTACCCTAGAAACCCTGCTCGACTTTTTCGCCAAAACCAATGCCATGCAAGAACCTGGCGGCATCATTATCTTAGAAATAAGCATTAATGATTATACTGCTTCGGAAATTGCCCGTATTGTAGAGTCGAACAATGCCAAAATATTGAGCATGTATGTTACCTCTCCTCCTAGCAATAACATGAATTTGGAAGTAACCCTCAAAATTAATCGTACCGACTTACAAGCTGTTATGGCTACTTTTGAACGATATGATTATATGGTAAAAGCATCTTACCAAGAAGACAGCTATTTAGAAGATATGCAAGAACGCTTGGACGCTTTCATGAATTATTTAAGTATTTAAAATTAAAAATGTATTTACCTTAGTATAATTCCTGTTTCTACTCCCATTCCTTTTTTTAACCGGCGTTGATTGCTGCTGCACTTTTGTAGTTGTAATCAACGCTTTTTTTTTAGATGCGCTTTTTATTTTTTCTACCATTTGACATCTAAGATTTGTAATTTTACGTTTTAATATTGCTCGCATCATTCATTTACATACAAATAAACCACTCTGCTCCGTTGTAAATACCAAAACGCATAAGCATATTTAATTTGAAACCATCAATTTTTAACACCTACATTCCTTGTCCTAAAAGCAAGTCTCCTATTCCTAATAGAAATTATATTTTTATAGGGCTGGCCTTCGTATTTTGTTGTTGCAGTTTTCTGCTAAACGCCCTGCCTGTTTACGGGCAGCCCTTACAGGCAAATGTCATGTTAGAAACCTTGCTTACCGACAGCCTAGCACAAACTTTTCAAGCTGCTGCTACTAACAAGCAGTCAGAAACTCCAAATGGGGAGACTGATTTTTTAGTGGTCAACCAAATTCATACCGAAGGAAATAAGCGTACTCGCAAGTATGTTATTTTGCGAGAAATGGATATTGCCGAAGGTGATACGCTAAGTATGGAGCAAGTGCAGGAGGTTTTTAAACGCAACGAAAACCAAGTTTACAATACCCAATTGTTTAACAATGTAAGCATTAAAATAAATGCCCTACAAAATAACGTTGCCGAGTTAACCGTAGCCGTAGAAGAACGCTGGTATATTTTACCCGCCCCCATTTTTGAACTCACCGACGATTTTAACGTTTGGTGGAAAGTGCATAACCGTGATTTGTCTCGTACCGAATACGGCATGTTGTTTACCCATGTAAATTTTAGAGGACGAAAAGAACTCCTTAAATTAAATGTGCAACTAGGCTACACCAAAAAACTAGAACTTAGCTATCACCTCCCCTTTATTGATAAGGAACGAAAAACAGGCATCACCCCCTCCATTTCTTATATTATTAACCGACAATTGGCCTACAAAACCCAACAAAACAAACACCTTATTTTTAGAGATTCGACTTACACTCGGCAAGATTTATTTAACGACTCCACTTATATTCGCAAGCGTTTCCGTACGGGCTTGGCCATTACTCGCCGCCCAGATATACGCTGGCGGCATTATTTTAACCTCAGCTATTTTAACAACAGTATTTCGCCTAGTGTAAACGAATTAAGCCAAGGCAACTACTTTTTAGACCATCGCATAAAGCAACAGTATTTTTATTTCGCCTACGTGCTCTCCTACGATAACCGTGATATACACGCCTACCCCCTAAAAGGAAATCTGTTTTCGGTGCAGTTTTCTAAAGCAGGATTAGGCATTTTTAACGATTTAAATATGATGTGGATCAATGCCAATTACACGCAGTATGTTCCATTAGGGCATCGTTTTTTTGCGGTGGCAAATGTACAAGGGCGGGTATCGTTTCCAGAGGTGCAGCCCTATTTTAACCAAGGTGGATTAAGCGGCGGCAATACCATTAGAGGTTACCAACTCTATATTATAGACGGACAACATATTGGCATGTTGCGAACCGCATTGCGCTACCAATTGCTAAAGAAAAAATTTACCAACCCCATCCTCAAAGCCGATCAGTTTAAAACCATCCCTTTGTCTATTTACCTAAAAGGGTTTGCCGAACTTGGCTACGTACAGGATAACTACTACACCGAAGGCAATTTTTTAGCCAACACTCTCCTAAAAGGCACTGGCTTCGGCATTGATATTAATACGGCTTACGATACGGTTTTTGGATTGGAATATGCCAGAAATCACCTAGGAGAATGGGGATTTTTTGTGGGCTTTAGTGTGAATTATTAAGGAGGGGGGCTTCGAGAAAGACTTACTGTTTTTTTGAAAGATAATAAGTCTTTTTGTAAAAGAATTTTTTGCAGCATATTAAATACTGACCAACTTTAAAGTATTGATTTTACTAGGAAAAGGAAACAGCAAAGCCCAAAAAAAACGCCATGCAACTTAGAGGGAATTATTTTGCTCCTAAGAATTCGGAGTCCTTCAAAGTAGTGTTTTAAATTCCTCTTGCGCTTTTGCAAAATCTGCGGGAATACCAATATCTAAAAAATACCCTTCACTTTTAAAGCCTACAAAATGCAACTGCTCAATTTGCGCTTGAAAAAAATCTTTTTCGATAGAACATTTTTCGGGCAAGGTTGCAGCTCTAAAAGTAGGCACATCAAAAATGTAGATGCCGCCATTAATCCATCCTTCCTCCATTGGTTTTTTCTCTTGAAAATTGAGCACCTTTTCTTCCTCGTCTAAATCTACAGTTCCGTAGCGAGTAAAGTTTTTTAGGTATTTTAAGGCAAAGGTTACCGCTGCCTTTTGCGCCACATGCAGTTGGTATTGCGCTTGTATATCTACCAGAAATAACGAATCACCATTGGCAATAACCACCCTTTCCCCTTGCACCAACTCCATTGATTTTTTAATCGCTCCACCCGTTCCTAATGGTTCTTTTTCTAATACATAAACAATTTCTGCCTCCTTGTATTTATTACCAAAATATTCCGAAATGTGTGTAGATTTATAACCCACCGAAAAAATAAATCGTTGGATGCCGTTGGCAATAAAATGGTTGAGTAAATACTCTAAAAAAGGACGACCGTTAATGGTGGCCATAGATTTGGGTTGGTCTTTTACCACTGTTCGTAAACGAGTGCCTAAACCACCAGCTAGTACAATTGCTTCTTTTAACATATTTTTTTAACAAATTTAAAGTCTTTAATTTATCCACTCTCACTAATTGTTTATTGCTTTAGAAAAGTATTTAATTCCCACCAAATGACTAAAAATTACAAGCGGCACAATTAACGTAGGTAATAAATTATACGGAAAATACAAGATGCCAATATTGGGCTGGTCGAACGATAATTGTTGTAGCGGGAATGGTGCTGCTAGGGTAGAAATAACAACAATGGTTAGTACTAAAATTAAACAAAGTACATTCCATAGCAACATCATATTACTGCCTATTTTCTTTTTAGAAAAATAAAGCCATGCCATAATAGGAGCCGTAATGCCCGATAAAATATCGTAATTCCATCCTTCAAAAGTTTGCAGTACCGAAATAGCTCCGTAACTGTATAATAAAAATAAGCCTATTTCTACAGGAATTCTAACCGTGTGTAAATAGCTCAATATTTCCATATTTAAACTGGCAATAAACCTTTTTCCTCTAGCAGAAAAAAATACGTAAGCCATTGCCAAAAAAGTAGGAATAATTCCTAGTGCAAGTCTAGGAGGCATGGCATCAGTAGCTTGGTAAAAACCTAAAAAGGCAACTATTGATTGAATTAAAAACCAAGCAATTAAAATCATCAAAACGTTTTTATTTCTGTTGCTGGCGAAATAAAAAATGCCCATTGTAATTACACTAAGCAGTAAAAACAATACTGCTACAAACCCAGGTACCGTAGGTAACATATTTTTTTGTTTAGGGAAGTTAGTTGTTTTTTGTTTCTTATTTAAAAATTGATCATGTTTTATTGTTCTAGGATTTTAGTTAACACTTTAAAGCAGCGAAGCCTAGCGTAGCCATCTAAATACCATGTACGATGTACCTGCTACTAAAAAAAGTGTAAACCATTTCGATAAACATGTCCAAAATTGCAAGCAAAATAGTATATTTAGAGCGTAATTGCAATAAAAAAAGAACCAATGCCACAAGTAAGCAAGCAAATTTTAATTAATGCCGAACCTTTTGAAATTTGGGAAGTATTAACGAGGTTTTATAAATACGATTTATGGAATCCGTTTTTTGAATCGGTAAAGGGGAAAGCTGCATTTGCCGAACAATTAAAAATCACTGTATTTCCGCACGAAGAGCGTTTAATAGAAAGCATGAAGGAGGAACGGGTAAAAGCAATGTTTCAAGATGCCTATAAAATTAATAAGCGTTCTAGGTTTAAAGTACGCATTATTCGCTTTGAAGAAAACGAAGAAATGATTTGGCAAAGGAAGAGCTTTTTTTGGGGAACCTACCGCCACGAATTTAGGTTAACCGAAATAGAAGATTGTGTAACTGAGTTTGCCCAAACCCTTACGCTCAAAGGTGCTTTAATTAATATGGGTTGGGAACACAGCATCAAAACCTACTACGAATCGGGCCTCTCTTTAATCAGTATGGCCCTCAAAGAAAAAGTAGAATCATCCGATTTTTTTGTAGACAATGATTTGGTAAATACTAGGGGGTGATGCTTTAAACCTAAAAAAAAAATGGAACAAAGAGATATTTTAAAAGATCAAATAGAAGAACTCGGTCGAGTGCTAGGAAAAATAATTGCCGATTTTTTAGGGCTTAAAGAACAAGGCAATATTACCCAAGGAATAATCATTAGCACCCAACAACTAAAAAGCAGTTTAGCTATCGATCTCGAATTATTACTAAGCAAAACAAATGCGGAGCTACTAGCCTACCTGCAAGAACGAAACCTTTCCTTTGAACACATAGAAACCCTTGCCAATCACCTAGCCGAAATAGGCACTGCACAAATGGATGTTCAACAAGCAACAGGTATCAAACTCCTCCAAAAAGTACTAGAAATATACCACCTAATTAATACCCATACCAAATTATATTCTCTAGACAGAATGAATCGTTCTGATAAAATAAAGCAATTAATGCATCAACATTTAAAAAATGATTAAGCTTTTGTTACTTCTAAATTAGCACGCCCAAAAAATCACTAAAAATCCCTATCTTGCTAGTCCTTTTAATTACGCAATTTACTAGCAAGTTATGAAGCAATCCAAATCCATCCATTTATATTTATTGAGCTTCCTTGTTTTATGCAATGGAGCGTTGCTCTTTGCTCAGGAAAAACTTCCTTCCGCAGAAGAAGTAAAAGCATTACAAGTAAAAATAAGTCCTTGGGAAAAATGGGATATAGGCGAATCACCAAGCATTCCTACCCATATTAATAACCATAGCCGACCACAAGCCAAACTATTAGGAGAAGAAGAGTCTTTTAATGAAGCCCTTGCCCCCTTTTACCACGGCGTAGCTTCGGGCGACCCAATGCCTGATGGAATAGTGCTATGGACACGCATTACTCCAAACGAGGGCGAAGCGGATACCGATATAACCGTAAATTGGCGCATTGCAACCGATACTGTTTTTGCCAATATTGTACAAAGCGGCGACTTTGTTACCAACGCCTTGCGTGATTTTACGGTAAAAGTTATCCTCAATAATTTAGAACCTGGCACTACCTATTACTATGGTTTCACAAGTCCTGATGGTACACATTCTCTAACTGGCCGTACCAAAACCGCACCTACAGGTAATGTAGATCGTTTGCGTTTTGCCGTAGTCAGTTGCAGCAATTACAAAGCAGGCTACTTTAATGCTTACGGACGTATTGCCGACCGAAACGATCTTGATGCCGTACTACATCTAGGAGACTATATTTATGAAAACGGCAACTATATTGCAGGCATAGAAGGAAGAGAAGAGCTTTTACCCGCCAACGAAATCCTAGAATTATCTGATTACAGAATACGCCACGCTTACTATAAACTCGATGCCGATTTAATTAGCGCACACCAACAACATCCGTTTATTACCGTTTGGGACGATCATGAGTCGGCAAACAACTCGTGGGAAAATGGCGCAGACAATCACAATGCAGGAGAAGGCGATTGGCAAGAACGAAAATCGGCAGCCAAACAAGCTTATTTTGAATGGCTTCCTATACGAGAACAAGTTGGAGAAAACCCACAAAAAATTTACCGCAGCCTAAACTATGGCAACCTAGCCGACTTAATTATGCTAGACACTCGCCTAGAAGGACGAGAACAACAAGTACCAGAAGATACCGACCCCGAATTAGAAAACCCCGACCGTACCATACTAGGGCCTACACAGTACGAATGGTTTTTAGACCAACTCCAAAACAGTACTGCTAAATGGAAGGTAATTGGTAACCAAGTTGTTTTTTCGCCCATAGAAACCCTCAATGTGTTAGATAATATGGATGCTTGGGACGGTTATCCCATTGAACGAAACAGTGTGATACATTTTATAGACAGCCTAGCAATTAATAATGTGGTGATACTAACAGGCGATGTGCATGTAGGCATTGCTGCCGATGTAACGGCTTCTCCCGATAGCCTCTATAATCCCGATAATGGCGATGGTGCTTTTGCGGTAGAAATGGTGGCTGCTAGTGTTTCGTCCTCTAATTTAGATGAAGCGGACGATATTGGTTTGCCTTTTAGCATTGAACAAATTCAGGGTTTAGCCCTCGGCGTTAACCCACATGGTAAGTTTGCCAATTTATGGGCGCACGGTTATTTTTTACTCGATTTAAACGAGCAGCAAGCGCAAGGTGATTGGTGGTGGGTAGATACCGTAGCTTATCGCACTAATGGCGAGTACCAGGAACAATCGTGGTATACGCTGGATGAGGAAAACTTTTTGCAAGCAGCCCCTGCCCCTGTAGCCGACGTTGCCGATGCCCCTAGTCCCGCACCCGACCTACCGCCCGTATCCCCTCCTGTTGGAGGGCTTATTGATTTACCCAAACCAACAAAAGAGCTAGTTGTTTTTTCTGCTTATCCCAATCCCTGTGCTAGTATTAACCAAAGTAGTTATGCCTTAGCCAAAGCACAGCCGCTAACTATTAGCTTACACAATGCACAAGGACAGCAAGTTGCTATGTTACTCAATAATAAACAACAACAAGCAGGGATTTACAGTATTCGTTGTAATGTACAAGCCCTTCCTAATGGCACGTACTTTTATCGCTTTACTACTGCAACAGGTACTATTACTCGAAAACTGGTGGTAGTGCATTAATTTATTTGCAGCAAAGACTTTTTTTTTTAGACAAATAGTAAGTCTGGGTCTTATCTTTGGCGATTATTTCAAAAAAGAAACACTAGCAGCGTAATAACAAAAAAACAAAGTAAAATGACGATATCTATGATTGCTGCGGCAACCGAAAACAATGTAATTGGAAAAGATGGAGATATGCCCTGGCACATCCCTAAAGATTTAAAATACTTTATGCGTACCACGCTTGGGCATTCCATTATAATGGGTCGAAAAACATTTGAGTCTTTTGATGTGATAAAACCCTTAGCCAATCGCACCAACATTGTAATTAGCCGACAAGCCAATTTGCAATACCCTGGTGCATTTGTAGTTGCCTCCTTAGCCGCAGCCCTCGATATAGCCCGAGCCAATCAGGAGCTAGAAGCCTTTATTATTGGCGGACAACAAATTTACCAAATGGGCATGAACATCGCCGATAAAATATACCTCACTCGCATACATACCGAATTAGTAGGAGATACTTTTTTTCCAAACATCGATCCTACTATATGGCAACTCACCTCCGCTAATCCTATTACCAACGATCCTAGAAGCAAGTACGACTATACCTTTAATGTGTGGGAACGCAAAGGGAAGGACTAGTAGAAAGTATTTTTGTAGCAGGTAGAAAGTAGGAGGGCTAAAATGAAAAAAGAAAGAAAATTAAAGACACATGATTACCTTTCTATTTCGCAATTGCTATAAACATGCGAGATAAGTTCACAGTTTTTAACTGCAAGGCTTTTTTAGGAAAAAGTCTTGTAGTTTTTTTTTATTTTAAAACCTTTCTCGAAAATAATCGTATCAAAATAAAGACAGCCGCAGCAGATGTTTATTAAAAGACAAAATTAGCTGCATAATATGTCATTACTTTGTTAAATAGCTCCAAAGAAATAAAAAAAAAGCTTAACTTTGGATAGCCATAAAATATGTAGACTTATTATTGCGTTAGTAGAAACACGTACGAGGTAGAACAAACCTTTTCTATTCTGCCCACTATTTGATTTTACAACCTATTGTTACTTATTATTCTCCAATTTAAGGCACGTATCTGTCAAATATTATACGTATTTATTAGTTAAGAAATGTAGTTTTATATTGCAATTCTGAAATAAATCATTACATTTGTAGTAACGCCCCCTCTGTTATAGGGATATTGTTGTCCTAATTATTTTAACTAAATATTGCTTAATTACCTTCAAAAATCAACAAACATGATGAAAACGATTACACGTTTATTGGTTGTTGCATTGGTGTTGCTTTCAACGTTTCAGCTTGCAAAAGCTCAAGACATACACTTTTCGCAATTCTATGCATCTCCACTTACACTAAACCCAGCTATGACCGGTAATGTTGCCGAGCATTATCGCTTTGCTGTTACTTATCGTAATCAGTGGGCATCTATTCCAGCACCTTATTCTACTGTTGCTGCATCTATTGATGCTTCGGTATTAGGTTGCCAATTAGGAATGGACCACGTTGGTGTAGGACTGGCTTTTTTCAATGACAAATCTGGCGACGGGGGTTTAAACGATCTGTCTATTTTAGGTTCATTGGCTTATCACAAAGGGCTTGACCAAGAACGACGCTATGTTTTAAGCGCAGGCGGACAGTTTGCCTTTAAACAAAAGAGCGTTAACTTACAAGACCTTATTTTTGAGGAGCAAATTTCGGACGATTTAACCATCGACCCTTCTGCTCCTAATATGGAACCCGTACAAGCAAGTAGTTTTAACTACTTTGACTTTAGAGTAGGGGGTTTATTTACGGCTTCTCCTACCGACCGTATTAACATGTACGTAGGTGGTGCGTATTATCACCTTAGCAAACCAGGCGAATCTTTCTTAGTACAAGATGTAATTCCTGCCGATGACAACTTGCTTGATCCTCGTATGGTTTTCCATGCTGGTGGTAGCTTTTTCTTAACCGAAAACTTTAGCTTATCTCCTAGCGCATTGTACATGTCGCAAACCGCTAGTAGCGAGTTAGTAGTAGGTACTGCGTTTGGTTTACATTTCGACCAGGGCAACCGTTACAGTCGTACTAAAAGTAGCAGCGGCGGTTCGGGCATTTACTTAGGCGGTTGGTACCGTGTAGGCGATGCCATTGTATTCCTTTTAGGAGTAGATTACCAAAGTTTCAAATTTGGCTTCTCTTACGATGTAAACGTATCGGGCTTAAAAGAAGCCACCTTAAACCAAGGTGCAGTAGAATTATCACTTAGCTTTACTGGACGTTTAGCAGAGTGCCAAAAAGATTTACCACTTTACTGTCCTCGTTTCTAATAAACAGAAACAATATTATTTTTCTATTTTAAAAAAGCGATTGGCTAAAATTAGCCAATCGCTTTTTTTTTATGACGCTACTTTTTAAGTGGGTAGTATAAATTTTATTACTTTTGCGGCACTTATCCGTCTATTAGTATGTTGTACCAACGAAATAGAGGAGGATTCTATTCGATATGCAAAAAAATAAGCCTCTAACTGTTGAGTAGTGTAACCGTAAAATTTAAGTATCCTGCATTTAACTACCATCACTCTTTATTAAGAAATTAATTCATTTATTAGGAATTGGGTAGTTTTATTGATTTATGCAACTGCGTGAAAAATAAAATTTACCTCCCAACAAAAAAAAATTGTAGATGCCTGAGTTATTGTTCTGGCTTGTAGTATTTGTCATAAGTATCGCCTTACTTATCAAATCGAGCGATTGGTTTATTGATATGTCCGAAAAAATAGGAATTTCCTTTGGCGTACCCCCTTTTATTATTGGCGTAACCATTGTAGCACTAGGAACTTCCTTGCCCGAATTAGTATCGAGTATTGTGGCGGTAATGAAAGGTTCTTCAGAAATTGTAGTGAGTAATGTGGTAGGTTCTAACATCGCTAACACCTTATTGGTGCTAGGCACAGTGGCCGTAATGGGTAAACGAATTCAGTTAAAATACCAACTTAATTTACTAGATATTATCGCCTTTCTAGGCTCGGCTATATTGCTCTCCCTTTGTTGTAGGGATGGTAATTTTACGATGTCGGAAGGCTTGTTGTTTATTGTGTCCTTAATAGTGTATGTAGTGGCAACGGTTAGAAATGGCGCAGATGAAGAACTAGAAACTACCGAACTAGAATGGCATGTACTGCCGCTGCTTATTGGTAGTGCTTTGTTAATCTGGCTATCGGCACAATACAATATCGAATCCATTATTCAGTTATCCAAAATACTAGGCATTGGCACCGAAGTAATTGCTTTAAGCGTAGTAGCCCTAGGTACCTCCCTCCCCGAATTATTTGTAAGCATTAGTGCGGTAAGAAAAGGCAATCCCGATATGGCGATTGGTAATATTTTAGGCTCCAATATTTTTAACATCCTCGCCGTAATGGGCATCTCCTCTTTAATAGGCACTTTAGCAGTACCCGAAATTGTTTTAGTATACAGCTTCCCCGTATTACTATTAGCTACGCTCACCTATTTTGCACTTGTTTCTTTTGGCGAATTAAAACGCTGGCAAGGCATTATGTGTTTGGTGGTGTATAGCATTTTTATTATTTCAATTTTCACTTAGCTTTTTTAGTGGTCAGTAGTCAGATCGTTCGCTTCGCTTACTGTCAGTGGTCAGTTTATATGCAGGCGTATTTTTAGTGGCCAGTAGTCAGACCGTTCGCTGCGCTCGCTGTCAGTAGTCAGTTTTTATGCTGGCGTGTTTTAAGTGGTCAGTGGTCAGATCGTTCGCTGCGCTTGATGTCAGTGGTCAGTTTTTATGCTGGCGTGTTTTAAGTGGTCAGTGGTCAGATCGTTCGCTGCGCTTGATGTCAGTGGTCAGTTTTTATGCTGTCGTGTTTTTTTTATTAAATAATGGAAACAGTGCAGCCCAAGAAAATTCATGAATTTTCTCTACGTGCGCCTCCGTAGAACTCTTACACCAACCAAGTAATGGCAAAAAGGATTACGCATGAAAAAAATACAAGCTCAACACTTATTCCCCATCCATGTTCCTCCTATTCCTAACGGCATTGTAGTACTAGCTGATGATGGCACCATACTAGAAATTGCCAATGAAGGTACTTATGCCAAAGAAGACCTCACCTATTACGAAGGCATTGTTTGCCCTGGTTTTGTAAATGCCCATTGTCACCTAGAACTATCCTACCTAAAAGGAGCCATTCCGGAAGGAAATGGGCTGATTGAATTTATAAAACCCATTGCTAAAATTAGAGATACCTACAGCGATGCCGACAAGCAAAAAGCCATACAAGCCGCCGAAGCGGAAATGATAAAAAATGGGATTGTTGCCGTAGGTGATATTTCTAATGGCACGGATTCTTTTGCTCAAAAGGCACAAGGTAATTTACGCTACCACACCTTTATCGAAATACTAGGTTTGCATCCCGAACAGGTTGCTACTATTATGGAGAAAGGACAAGCCGTACTAGCACAAGTACCGCAAGTGCCCGGAGCCACTGCTTGTTTAGCACCACACGCCCCCTACACCGCCTCTGAACAACTCCTACACGCCATCGACCAAGTTAATCGACATCATCATCCCAACATCATCAGCATTCACAACCAAGAGTGTGATGCAGAAAACGAAATGTTTCAAAAAGGAACAGGCGCAATGGTCGATTTTTACAAGGAATTAGGCTTCCCTATTGAGGAGGTGTTTACTGCTCCCAAAATGCCTTCCATCAACCATGTTTTATATAATTTATCGTGTCGTAGTAAAACCTTATTGGTACACAATACCGTAAGCACCGCAGAAGATATACGGCTGGCAGAATATTTCAGCTATCAAATATACTGGTGTTTTTGCCCCAATGCCAATTGGTATATCGAACGCAAATTGCCCAACTTTGATTTGTTTGTAGAACAGCATGGAAAAATTGTTGTTGGTACGGATAGCCTCACCTCTAATCACCAGCTTTGTATTTTATCGGAATTAAAAAGAATTCATCAACATGCACCGCATCTTCCTTTGCAGGATATGCTGAAGTGGGCGACCTTGAATGGGGCGGAGTTGTTTGGTTTTGATAAAGAGTTGGGGAGTTTGGAAGTAGGGAAGTGTCCGCAGTTGAATCAGTTACAAAAGGTGGATTTGGCAGAAATGTTATTAACCGAGGCGAGTAGTATAACGGTTATTTCCTAATAGCTCTATTGTCTAACACCCACCAAATCCTTGCACAAACCTCAACAAGCTTAGTCAACTATCCTCAATTTTACAAGCCAAAACCAAACACCCTTATTTATATTTCCTTATTTTTGCAGCTCAATCCATATACGCATCCCATTAGTATATGCGTTGTATAGGATGCGAAGCAAATCGCTTAAGTAATGGTTGAAAAATAATTTCCCGATTTATACGCAGAAATTTTGTGTTTATACAAGGCGCAAAACGCAGGA
>JAHDBT010000055.1:2369-4759 GCA_020630215.1 Bacteroidota bacterium | reverse complement strand
AACGCAGGATAAGCGCAAAAGATCAAGTAGAAATCAGGAAATTATTTTTTTACCGTTAAAAAAACAAATCGAAATATAAAACCACACGATACAATGAAAAAGACTATTACTTTATTACTAAGCATTACTTGCCTTTATTTATGTTTTGCTATTAGCACGCCTATTGGTTTGCAAGCCAACAATCCAACAAATACAACTAGCCCAACAACAGATAAAGGCGATGACCCTACCCTATTTAGCTACGGAAAAGAGGACGTAAGCAAATCGGAGTTTGTTTATGTATACGAAAAACACAATGCACAGGATAGTAATAAATACTCTCGGAAATCTATTGATGAATATTTAGACTTGTACATCAATTTTAAATTAAAGGTAAAGGAAGCCGAAAGTTTAGGTATTGATACGGTAAAAGCTATTCAGGCGCAATTAGACCAATACCGCAAGCAATTGGCGCAAAACTATTTACACGATAAAGACATTAGCGAAGAACTGATAGGCGAAGCTTACGACCACATGAAAAAGGAAGTACGCACGAGCCACATTTTAATTATGTGCAAAGAAAACGCGCTTCCTAATGATACAACGGTTGCCTTTAAAAAAGCAAGTAGCATCTACAAACTCATTACCGAAAAAGGCGAACCTTTTACCAAAATGGCCCGCAAATATTCGGAAGACCCTTCTGTAAGCGATAACAATGGCGACCTCGGATACATCACCGCTTTCCAAACCGTTTATCCTTTTGAAAAAGCCGCTTATACAACGCCTGTAGGAGAAATTTCGCAGCCTATTCGTTCTAAATACGGCTATCACTTGATAAAGGTAGATGATATGCGTCCTACTAGAGGAAAAATTCAGGCAGCACATATCCTTGTTAAATCGAACGAAAAAGATAGTGCAGAAGATAAGGCTACCGCAGCAGCTAAAATTAAAGCCTTGTATAAAAAAGCCAAGAAAAAATCGACCGATTTTGCAGCATTAGCCAAAGACAATTCGCAAGATAAATCGAGTGCGGCAAAAGGTGGCGAACTGCCTTGGTTTGGCAGCGGCACCATGTTAGCAGAATTTGAAAATGTATCTTTTAACTTAAAAAAAGGACAAGTATCGGAACCCTTTAAAACCAGTATTGGCTGGCATATTGTTAAACTCCTCGACCGCCAAAAGATAGGCAGCTATGAAGAGGTGAAACCTGAAATTAGCAAAAAGATTGAACGAGATGGACGAGCAAAAGTATCGAAAGTGGTATTTTTAAATCGCTTAAAAAAGGATTACCAATTTAAAGAAAACGCCAAAGCTAAAACTGCTTTATTTGAAAAAATAGACGATAAGCTGGTAAAAAACAAATGGACCACCGAATCGCTGCCTAGCAATATGAATGACGAATTGTTTAGTTTGAAAATTAATGCAGGCGATAAAAAGAAAAATATTTCGGTAAGCCAACAAGAATTTTCTAAGCATTTGGTTACGCATCAGGTAAAAGATTTAAGCCGCAAAGCACAAGATAAAGCCACTCGTTTGTACCAGAGTTTTGTAGAAAAAAAATTAGTAGAAGCCGAAGAGAGTGTGCTAGAACACAAACACCCAGAGTTTGCTAGATTGATGCAGGAGTTTAGAGATGGTAATTTATTGTATGAACTAATGGGCGAAAAAGTATGGAACAAAGCCATGCAAGATACCCTAGGATTACAAAAATTTTACGAAACCAATAAAGATAGCTACGTTTGGAAAGAACGTGCAGAAGCACATATTTTTTATTTTAAAGATGAAATAACTGCCAAAACACAACGCAAAGCTTTAAAAGATTTAGACAAGGCTGGCGTGGAAGCCATACAAAACGAATTAAAAAAAACAGGCGTGCGTATAGAAACAGGTAATTACGAAAAAGACCAAAATAAAATCCTTAACCAAGTAGCTTGGAAAGCAGGCACCTCCGAAATTATTACCAACCCCGACGGTTCTATTGCCTTTGTAAAAGTATACCAATTACTTGCCGCTGGCCCTAAACAATTAAGCGAAGCCAGAGGTTATGTAATTGCCGATTACCAATCTCAACTAGAAAAAGAATGGATTGGCGAACTGCGTAAAAAATATCCTGTTAAAGTGAATGATAAGGTGTTGAAATCTATTTACCAGTAGTTTTTTTTTAGTGGTCAGTAGTCAGATCGTTCGCTGGCGCTTACTGTCAGCAGTCAGTTTTTATGCTGATGTGTTTTTTAGTGGTCAGTAGTCAGATCGTTCGCTGCGCTCTCTGTCAGTGGTCAGTTTTTATGCTGATGTGTTTAGTAGGGAGGGGAGGGCTTTTGCAAACTACTTACACAATTTTGCGTTGGCAATAAAACCATTCAGCAATTTAACAATAAAGCCATTCAACA
The DNA here is from genome assembly GCA_020630215.1 of Bacteroidota bacterium. GTDB lineage: Bacteria > Bacteroidota > Bacteroidia > Chitinophagales > UBA2359 > JAHDBT01. The sequence continues at coordinate 2,390 of JAHDBT010000055.1, read as the reverse complement.
ATTCAACCATCTAACAATGAA
>JAHDBT010000055.1:0-2269 GCA_020630215.1 Bacteroidota bacterium | reverse complement strand
CCATTCAGCAATTTAACAATAAAGCCATTCAACAATTCAACCATCTAACAATGAAAAACATCTGTGTATTTTGTGGGTCTAATGCGGGGGCAAATGTGTTGTATACACAAGCAGCCCAAGCATTGGGCAAATTATTAGTAGCGCAAAATTTGCGTTTAATTTATGGTGGCGGCAATGTGGGCTTAATGGGTATTATTGCCGATGCGGTGATGGATGCAGGAGGCGAGGTGATAGGGGTAATTCCCGATTTTTTAATGCAAAAGGAAGTGGGGCATCAGGCAATTACGGAGCAGATTATTGTAAATACCATGCACGAACGCAAACAAAAAATGGCCGATTTAGCCGATGCCTTTATTGCTATGCCTGGCGGCATTGGTACCCTAGAAGAATTGTTTGAAGTTTTTACCTGGGGACAATTGGCCCTACACCAAAAACCCATTGGCTTATTAAATGCAAGCAATTATTACCAACACCTGCTTCAGTTTTTAGACCATACCGTGCAGGAAGGTTTTTTAAGCCAAGCAAATAGAGATATGATAATGATGCACCAACAAGCACCCGAATTGCTAGAACTATTACGCAACTACGATGCGCCTAGTGCCGAGAAATGGTTGGATGCGGCTTTGGTGTAATTGCTTTTAAGGAGGCTTAACAATTTTATTCTTATTCTCTATTCTTCTTCGTCGCTGTTGCTGTCGTCATCACCATCAGCTTCTGTTTCGTCTTCCTGGCTTACTAGTTCTTGTGTTGCCTCAGCGGCATTTTCATCCGCAGTTGCTTCTGTTAACTCCGTTGCTGCATCTACATCTATGGCTGCATTTTCATCCGTAGTTGCTTCTGTTAACTCCGTTGCTGCCTCTGCGTCTATGCCTGCATTTTCATCCGTAGTGGCTTCTGGTACTTCCGTTGCTGCTTCTCCTTCCGCATTGACATTGGTATCTGCGGGGTTAATTCCTGCTTCCTTTGCGGCTAATTCTGCTTCAATTTCGGCACGTATATCAGCTTCTGTTTTGGCTTTTTCTTTTTTAGCATCCACATTATACTTCGACAAATCGGGATATTCTAGGCTGCTATCTACATTTACAATCGTTTCCTCTTCCTTTAGTGCTTCGGTACCTTTTCCTTCTTCCCAGACTTCTTTAAATAGCTTGGCCGATGGCGGACTAAAGTTATCTTGGGTAAGCGTTACCTTGTTCACAATTTCTACTAAGGCGTTTATTTTTGCCTCTACTGAATGGTAGTGATTGAGTACAACTACTCGCTTGGCCTCTAAAATACAATAGCCCGTATTAAAGGCTCCCCTACCCTTGCGTATTTGATAACCGCCTTCCTTTAAAATAATTTGTAGTTGTTTTAACGTTTTATCTGTATACTTAATCATAAAAGTTTGCGAAATTTTAGCGTAACTTTACCTTGTGTTTTACAAACAGCAAAATTATTAAATTTTATTGACTTCCTAAGTAGATAGGAAGTTTTCTTAAAGATACCTTTGTCATGAAACAATTTATTGGCGTACTTTTATTGCTTTTACTACCTACATTAGCCCATGCCCAGCTTTTTAAAGCAGGTTTAGTTGCCGGCTTTAATGCTGCACAAGTTGACGGCGATAACTATGGTGGATTTACCAAATTTGGTGTTAATGGCGGCTTTATTGCCCAAATGGATTTAAGTGATCGTTTGTTCTTAAACTTTGAATTGCTTTTTTCCCAAAAAGGCAGTAATTCGGGTTTTAGGGAAGACCCTAATTTTCCCGACCGATTTAACCTAATAACCAACTATGCCGATATTCCTATACTGGTACGTTACCACGATTTAAAGGGCGGTATTACCTTTGGCGGCGGTATATCGGTATCTCGTTTGGTAGGATCTAAATATATAGATTCGCTAGGAGAGGATTCGAGTGATTTTGTTTTTGCAGGAGCAGGCAAACCTCGTACTTGGGATTTTGGAGGCATTCTTGATTTCACCTATATGTTTAATCCTGTTTGGGGTATTAATTTACGCTTTAATAATTCCTTTATTTACTTCAGGCAAGATCCTGCTAGTGCTTTCCGAAACCAGGGGCAGTACCATCGTTTGGTAAGTATGCGTACCGTCTTTTTGTTCAGTGCTATAGGGAAAAAATAAATTGCATTAATTACACCATTAAGCCCCTTAATTGGGGTGTTTTGTCATAGTAAAATCTGTTTTTTCGCATAACATTTAGAATCCATCCTTGTACAACTTTTTTACTGTTTTAACGTAAAAGTAACTACCTTACTTTGCTTAG
>JAHDBT010000054.1 GCA_020630215.1 Bacteroidota bacterium | reverse complement strand
ATTGTCTGAATTTAAGATAGGCTGGATGTATCCAAATTCAGACAATTACATCAGCAGGAAAAAATCAAATATCCTATTTCCAGAATCAAAAAATCCTTGCATCAGCATAATATCCAATAAATCCCTACATCCAGCCCATCCAAATTCAGACAATTACGCCAGCAGGAAAATAAATTTTAAATTCTAAATCTTCGATCCTAAATTTAAATAAAAAAAATCGTCAGCATATAAAACTCCGTGCAACTAAGTGAAAAAACTCTGTGAAACTTCGTGGGAACAATCGTCAGCCAATCAAAAATCAAATACCAGGAATCAAAAATCAAACCTCTAAAGTTTGTGATACTCATAAATCTCCTTCCTATTACGCTTCGCAATTTCCAATTTCTCCCCTTGTGATAAACGGAGGTCTTTTTTTCCAGGTTCTTCCACTGGGAAACCCGAAACAAACATATCATCCGTTTGCGTTTTGCTGTCGATTAAAACGTGACTGCATCGGGAACCCGCTTTAAAGCTAACGCTGCCAACCACTTTTTTCTCTGCTGCAAAGGGAACAAGGTAGCGGTTAAAAAATCCAGTTGGTAGTGGGTGACTTTTGGGACGGCTTTTTTTGAGTTTGCTGTCTTTAGAAATAATAATTTCGCTGCCTTTACAAAACCTCGGTTTTCTAAGGAGGCCCCAAATATACCAAAGTAAAATTAATAAGGTAATTAAAGCGATAATTAAAGAACCACATTTCGCCCAAAAAGTATCATCTATCACCTCAATATTGATGCTTAGGTGTCCTTCCTCCATACTAGTAATTTTTGGGTCGCTAGATACGACATCAAACTCTAGCGTTTCTTTTCCTGTTGCCGTAAAGCAGGCACAGATAAAGGTAGTGGGCTTAATGTGTAGTTTGCCATCCTTTTTGCTAATATCTAAGCCAATACGAGTATCGTTTATTTTTTGGATAGTAATTTTTTTCAACTCTTCTGGCGTAGCAGGACGGGAAGGTTCATCTCCTATGCTTATGTAAGGCGTTACGGTAACAGTAGGCGCATTTTTCATGTCGGTTACCTTTACTCGAATATCCGCCTTATCTGCTTTTACCGATGCTTTGGTTTGTGGGCAATCGGCTTTTTCTACTACTAAAATATTGCTTTGGAAATTAAAGAACCCCAAATACTCTGCCGATACCGACATGGGCATTCTTTGATCCCGTAATTTTATTTGTGTGGTAAATTCGTTGGTGGCTTCGTTAAGGGTGAGTTTGGTTTTTTCTTTGGTGTTTTCGTTGATAAAATGCACCTTGCAGCCCTTTAAAACCTGCGTGCTTAGGGATTTGTTTTGGTAATCAACTATTTTTGCAACTACCGTTACATATTGCGATGAATCACAGACACTTATAAGATTGCCCCGTCTGTTTTTAATGCCTCCACGAAAGTCTACTTCTAGGCGGGCGGCGGCTTCGGGTAAAAACTTGGTTTGTTTTATATTAACGGGTCCATCAAAGTTAATGTTTATTTTTCCTTTGGGGATAATGGCATTGCCAGCAGCATTGGCTTCAATATGGTTAATTAAGCCCGACATGCGGTAGGTGCTTTGCGATTTTTCGGCTTTATATCCTTCGCCTACATGCAATTTTCCATTCTTGCCTTTCGCCGATTTAATATTGGGCAACTTAGCATTTTTACTAGCATCCTGTTGCAAAACAATAATGCCTTTTAATGGAATTGGGCTGTTTATCTCTATGTTATTGCCATCAGGAACAACAGGTACGCCGCTACCAGAAAGCGACATAATACTAGAAGCAATTTCTTCCATGCGGTCAATTACTTGCTCAAAACTTCCTCTAGTGCGGAGGGTTTCGTGTGGCGTGTTGGTTTGGCGTAAAAAACCAGCTAGTTTATTGTCTTTTTTGCTTACATCTAAAAAGATGAGTCTTGCGCCCGTATCGTCTACAAATTCGTTGAGGGCTGTTGATTTACCGTATTTTTTTTCAAAGTCGTCGTCGGTAATTGCGCCGTCAGATAATATGATGAGCCATTTTCCTTTTTTACGGCTTTTACTGAGTAGGTCTTTGGCTTTTAGTACCCCTTCAAAAGGCGTAATCTTTTCTTCACAGTCGTAAGTCTTCGCAATTTTATCAATAGAGTTTTGCTTCGATTTTAGGCTGATGACATCCCCTTTTGGCGGCTGCATTTTAAATACATACAGTTCGTCTTCGGCATGAAGTAAACCTACCATTACTTGCAGGGCATAGTTAATCCCCTCGCATTGCCCCGCCTTCGACATGCTGCCAGAGTTGTCGTATACAACAGCTACGGCACGGTCTTGCGCTTGCACTTGTAAAGGATGAATCGCCAGAAAAATTGCGCTACAAAGTAGTATAAAAATGAAATGCTTAATGAGGGAAAAGATTTTCATGCACTAAAGGTAATAAATTCGTGATTTAAAGCTAAAAAAAGGCTAGAATTTTTTTTAAAATCTGCAATCGTCAGCATATCAAAAGTTTTAAATTCTAAATTTTCGATTTTAAATTTTCAATAAAAAAAATCTCCAAATAGCAACATTTTTTTTAACACAAGTGTGTCCTAATTAGTTCGGAAAAATAGTCGCTTATCGCCAGTTTTGGAAAACTAGCAACGATTTGTTACCTTGAAACAAGGATTTTGTATCCATTTTTTTAAAAATGACGACTATTATATAATAAATGATATTTTTTTACGCTATTAGGGCCATTTTTATGGATAAATTAACGTTATTGGCACTATTTATGTAATGTATAACAAGAAACACAACTAGATTAAATTGGCGCAACAAATTACCAAATATAACATTTACCTATTAGCATTGTCCATTGTCCTTTTCTTAGGGGGATATATGGCACATGCCTACTATAAGCGTCCAATTAACCTCGATAAAGTTGCCCAGCAACTCTCCAAGGAATTAAAAGTTTTAGAAAACGACTTTAGCGAACTCACCTCCGACAAAAATTTCATCAATCGTTTTGTTACTAGCACCTATACTGGCCAAGATCTTAATAAGATGCTTGACAAGCCTTATAATGTGTTGGTATACATTGATAACCAATTAAAGTTTTGGAGCGATAATACGGTGGTATTACCAGAAGAAGAATTGACTAAAAAATATGTGGATGGAGTTAGCTTTGCCAAAATTGCGAATGGGTATTACCAAGTTATTAAACAACCTTGGCAGGCTGCAAACGATTCTGTTAAAAACATACATATTGTAGGCTTGCAATTGTTGCGAACCAGCTACGAAAAGCCGAATAAATATTTGGTTAATCAATCGCCCAGTTACTTATCCTTACCCGAAGAAATTACATTGAGCATTGGCAAGGCAGGTGTTGATGCAGTTGTTGTTAACAAAACAAGAAACACCAAACCCTTATTTGTCGATCATACTTCTTTGGGTAAAGAACGAAAAGGAATTTATTGGGATACTTTTTTACAATTAGCAGCTATCTTTTTAATGTTGTTATTTGCAACTACAGTAGCTAATAAAATAGCCGAACAGCGAAATATCCTAGAAGGGTTTACTTTTTTAATATTTATTTTTGCTTTACTGCGCCTTATGATGTGGTATGGTGAAATTCCTATAGGTTTAAAAAAGATGGCACTTTTTGATACTAGTTTTTATGAAACAACTAGTTGGTTTCAAACACCAGGCAGCCTTTTATTACTAAGTAGTGCTTGGTTATGGATAATTGTTTTTGCACATAAAAAAATAAACATTAGTTTGGTGCGATTTAAATCGCAATTAAGCCAAAACATATTGTATATGTTTTTAATTGGCTTGCTAGTCGCATTAAGCTTTGGTGTTGCTTATTTAATAAAAGTATTGGTTATTGATTTTGGCACTTCCTTAGCACTATCCGATATTATATCTGATGCCAATTATATAACTGTTTCGGGTTTGTTTACGCTTACCTTTTTATGTTTAGGTTTGTTTTTCTGGTTTCAAAAGGTGGCAAGCCTTATTGAACAATTAAACCTTTCGGTATTTGATAGGCTGCTAGGTTTAAGCCTTGTTTGTATAATGGGTTGGATGGCTTACAAAACCATCGACTTTCAGGAAACCTATTACTTGTTAATGGTTGGTTGGTTTTTAGCTTTTGGCTTACTAACCAATACCTATGGCGATAAAAGTTTTAGAGAGGTTACCACAGGAAGTTTAGTGTATTGGAGCATTACGTTTTCGTTTTTTGCGGCCTTAATTGTATACAACTTTAGCTGGCAAAAAGAAAGACAAAATAGAGAAGACTATGCACGCAGTATTGCCAAACAAGAGGATAGTGTAACCGAGTTTTGGTTTGAAGATGCCGCTACAGAAATTATGATTAAAGATGGAGCTATAAAACATTATTATTATGGCAGCCCGCTTTTAATGAAAGAGCAAGAACTCGTAACTCGTATTAAACAAAAACATTTAAAAAAGCATTTCGATAAATACGACATCAATGTTATTCCTTTTAACAATGATGGCAATCCATTAAGGGATTTAAAAAATGGATGGATATTAAGCGACTACGAATATCAAATTAACTTTAATAGTATTCATACCAATAATCACTATTTACACCTAATGGCCAATCAGTCGGGGGGCTATAACTATTTGGCAAAGCTGCCTGTTTTCGATTCGGAAGTGCCAGGGCCTATTGGCTATATGATTATTGAAATGATTCCTAAATCGGATAAGCAAACCAATGTATATCCAGAGTTAATTATTGAAGATGGTTTTAGGCAACCTGCTGCTTTTAGAGATTACAGCTATGCCGTTTACAGCGAAGGCCGCCTAGAAAGTAGCGAAGGAATTTATGCCTACAATAGTCAGCAAGAACCAAGTTTTCCTTTTACAAGCGATTCGCTCTACCTCAAGCAAAACGAGTACACGCATTTTATTTACAATACCCTAAATGTGCGAGATGCCGCAGGAGATAAAAAAAGAGCAAAAACAAAAGTAGGAGAGGAGGTTGGACCTAAAACAGAAAAAAAATCTAAGCTAGTAGTTGTTTCCTATAATGCCAACGACTTTTTTAGCTTGTTAGCATTGTTTAGTTATTTCTTTGTATTAACCATGTTTGGCTTGGTACTCGGTATCGGTCTTACTTATTTATTTAGAAGAAATGCTAGCGATTTGCGTTTAAACGGACTCTTTTTAACTTCTTTAAGTAAGCGGATTAATGCGTCGATGCTTATTTTAATTACAACGGCCTTTTTTGTAATTGGTGGAGCAACAGGTTATTTTTTCTACAATCGTTCGGCTAATTACCACAAGCGAATTTTAGCAGAAAAAGAAAGAGAAATTTTAGCGTCTATAGAAAATGTATTGCACAAACGCCAAAACACTAGCAAGAAAGATAGGAAAGATAAAAGAAGTGCGATTGTAGCTTCGGATGTAATTCCTGCCTCTAGGTTAAATGAAGTGGATGTGGTTTCTTTGTCGAAAATTCACCAAATAGATATTAATATTTACGATGATAAAGGAGCCTTGTTGAGCTACTCGCAACCCGTAATTTTTAATAAAGATTTGGTCTCTAAAAACATGAATACGCTTGCATTTTATGAATTGTCAAAAATGTATCGCAGCCAGTTTATTCAAAAAGAAAAAATAGGCGAATTAGGATATATGTCGGCTTATGTGCCGATTACCAACAAGCTAGGAAATCAAACGCTCGGTTACTTAAACATTCCTTATTTTGAGCAAGCCAAGCAATTGCGAAAAGAGTTATCGAGCTTTTTAGCAACCATTGTAAACCTATACATGCTTTTATGGATTGGTAGTAGTGTGCTGGCACTATTGGTATCTAAATCTATTACCAACCCGCTACGCATGATTAGCGATAAATTAGGGACGGTAGAAATTGGTCAGCAAAACGAATTGTTAACTTGGCCACACGAAGACGAAATTGGAAAACTAGTAGACCAATACAATACCACCATCGAAAAGCTGGAACACAGTGTAAAAATGCTGGCACAAGCCGAACGTAAATATGCCTGGGAACAAATGGCGAGGCAGGTAGCACACGAAATTAAAAATCCGCTAACACCCATGAAACTCAGCGTGCAACATTTACAAAGAGCTAACAGGCAAGGGCATCCTAATATTAGCGATATGACGGATAGGGTAGCGCAAACACTCATTGAACAAATAGACACTTTATCTCGTATTGCTTCGGAGTTTCACGATTTTGCACAAATGCCGAAGCCTAATAATGAGGTGATTAATATTAAGGATGTGGTACTAAATGCCGTTACGCTATTTGAAGATATGGACGGCGTGCAAATATACAAGCTCCTACCCGAAGAATCTTGTTATGTATATGCCGATAAAAATCACCTTTTGCGGGTATTTAACAACCTCATTAAAAATGCCATTCAGGCCATTCCCGACGAACGACAAGGTATGCTGGTGGTGAACATGAGAAAAACAGGAAGTTATATTGTAATTGGTGTTGCCGATAATGGCACAGGTATAGATAGCGAAAAAGCCGAGAAGGTATTTGTCCCTAATTTCACCACCAAAAACTCAGGTATGGGCCTAGGATTGGCAATGGCACGTAATATTGTAGAAACTGCCAAAGGCCGCATTTGGTTTGAAACGGAAGTAGGAGAAGGAACCACCTTTTTTGTTAAGTTGCCTTTAGAAACGGTAGATGATACGGATTATGCGGTTCCTTCTTTTGTGGAAGGTGAAGAGGGGGAATAGGATGGTTTGGAATATCGAACAAGGAATATTGAATGATGAAGTAAAAGAGTAGCTAAAATTAAATGCAAGAATAATTATTAAGTAACGTTTAAAAAATAAATCCGACAATTTGTACGTAGAGGTTTTGTGCTTAGACAAGGCGCAAAACGCAGCCATAGCCTAAGCTACGGCGAGTATTTGCAACGCAGGATAAGTGCAAAAGATCAAGTAGAAATGACGGATTTATTTTTTATGCGTTACTAAGCAATTTTCGACATGTTTATCGAGGTGGTTTACTCTTTTAACTACAAGCCGAGACGCTTGCCCCTGCGTTCCTTTTTTGTAAAAAAAGAACGCCCGGTCCAGCCTCCTGGCTGGAGCGTAACGGGCTTCAAGCCTCTGGCTTGTTGTCAACTACCTTTAGTATTTGGATAAACATGTCCAATTTTCCTACGGAAAATTTAATCCGTACGCCCGAAAACTTCCTCATTCGGTGTTCTATATTCAAAAACAAGAACAGAAAGGTTGAGTAGTAACTAAACATGAAAGCAAATCAAGCACGCAGAAACAGACTTCTTTGGGTAAGCCTACTAATTATCATCGTAGTTACGCTAAGTCCAGGAAATGGAAAAATAGCAGGAAACTATTTAGATAAAGTAGCACACTTTGGAATATTTTTTATTTTATCGATCAATGTGTGTTATAAATTTCAAAAAGATAAACCATTAACCACCGCCTTATTATGGGCCATCCTATTTGGATTGTTAACCGAAGTACTACAACAATTTATTCCTGGAAGAAATATGGATATGTACGATGGAATTGCAGACACGCTAGGAGTAGTAATTGGGTTTTATATTTATACTGCGAAGCCTGTTTCTTTTGATAAATTACTTTTGAAAATGGGGGCTTAAAAGCGGAAGACGGAATTGTTTGATTTTGGGTTAATGGTTAGAAGTTAAAGGTTAGAAGTTTTGCGCTAACGACCATACGTAAAAGACGAAGCACAACTTTTAACCCGAAACTTATAACCCATAACAGTTTGTACTGGCTAAACCAGCTTAGTATTTGAAAAAAAACTACACCCGCCCATCAATTTTAGGAATATATTTTTTTAGGAGATCCTCACTTGTTTGGTTAAACTGTTTTAGTAAACGCTGAGATTCTTTGTTAAAGCTTTGGATAATTTCATTGTAACGGTCCATATCCTGTTGGGTGAGTTGGTCTTTGTTTTGGATAATTTGTACCATATCTTTAAAATCTTTTTGGCTTAATTGGAGGTAATAATTTACCAATTCTTCGCCACTTTTTTGGTAGCTATCGTCTTCGTTTTTAAAGGGTTTTATGGTTTTTAAATTACTCAATGCATCGGTGCAAGCGTTAGTTAATTGCTTGCGTTCTTTATCCATTGTATTGGTATTTTTTTTGTTAACCGCTGTAAAAAAAGCATGGTTGGCTTTGCTAACTTTAAACTGCTGTAAAAACACGCTGCGGTTATAGGTATTTAATTCGTTAAACAATAGCATATCTTTGGCAGCAGAGTTTTCGGATAGCTCTAAACGCATATTATTTTTTTTAGCAAAATTACTTTGTGCTTTTTCTACTTTTAAGCCTGCCGTACTTAGTTTGGCTTCGGCGGCATCTTGTGCTTTAAACAAGGCTTCCATATTTTCAAACGATTCTTCGCTATCCATTTTATTTAAGTTTACCGTTGCAAACTCTTGGCTAAAAGCTGCTAGGTATACTTCAAATGCTTTGGTGGTTTCATCTCTAAAAGCCGTATTTTTTTTATAGGGAGGCAGGGCCTGCATTTCTGCAATCGTTTGCTCCAATTTTTTAATCACTTCCTTGCGGTGATTTTCAATAGTTTCAAAATCATCCGCATGAACCAATTTAGAGATGTACTCGATATTGGTGTTGATGATTTTATGTTGTTTTGCAACAATAAAGTCGTTATATTCGGTTGCTGTTTTAAAGCTTTGCGCCTCACTTACTACGCTTGCAGATAAACAGATTAAACCAATACAAAAGCTCCAAAATAAACTTTGTAGCTTGCTGGTTGAGGTGATGGTAATTAATTTATTCATAACATTGATTTTTATAATGGTGTGTTATTTTATTTTGCTAATGGTGGTTGAGTGTGCTTGGGAAGGAATTAAAGTTTAAAAATACAATAAAAATAGGAATATTTAGGTATTACTCAAATTAGCAATACACCCTTCCCGTACTAACCACAAACTTTCCAAATCCATTTCGATAGCCTCTTCAAGCAACCACTTTTTTAAATAGTTGCGATGGTAGGCTACTTTATAGCTTCCTATTTGATGGGGAACAATAAGTTGTTCTTCGAGTAGTGCATCTTCGATAATAGAAAAATCGGAATTAGATTTGGTAAGGTCGATACGTTGGTTTTTCCATTTTAAATAACAATGTGCTTCGGGAATATATTGTAAGCCATGCCGATACATTTCTTTGCCAATGCCAGGCGTGTTTTGGGGAGTCATTTTATACAAGCCAATTATTAGTTGTAATTCCGTATCGCCATTTTCTAGGGCTACTTGTTTTATCAGTGCATGTTTAGAACTACAAGTGCCTTTTTTTGCGCTTAGTACCAAGCTTAAATCACTTCGGGTTTTATTTCTGCCGTAGGGGAGTTGTTGTATGTAAGTTAGGAGTGCCGCCATATCGGATATGCCTAAATTACGCACTTGTTGGCTTAGGGGAGTTGTAGCAGTTATTGGGTAGTTATTCATGTTTTTAGTCTGTTTTAATTTCAAATAGCTTGAAAAAGTTTTCTACATACTTAAAGATAAATACCTGGTACTTTCTACAAAAATACCTTCTACCAAAAAAATTAAGCTAAATGTCCAATGCATTTCGCCAAACTATCTCGCCAATAAGGAATAGCAATATCAAAATCAGTTTTTATTTTTTGGGAAGATAAAACGCTGTAAGCAGGACGTTTAGCAGGCGTAGGATATTGGTGTGTTTCTATTGGATTTATGGCGCAACTTAGTTGGGCAATTTGCATAATGTTTTTGGCAAAGTCGAACCAACTTATTACGCCTTCATTGGCATAATGGTAAATTTCGGGATGGGTAATACTGGCAGTTTTAGGATGGCGGATAATTTGCATAATAGCATTGGCTAAATCGGGTGCGTAGGTAGGCGAACCCACCTGATCGTACACTACGCCTAAGCTATTTCGTTCGGCACCTAGGCGCAACATGGTTTTTACAAAATTATGCCCATGTTCGGCATACACCCATGCTGTTCTAATAATAATACTCCTTGGATTATGCTTGATGACTGCTTGTTCACCTAGCAATTTACTTCCTCCGTATACACCAATTGGACTGGTGGCATCGCTTGTTTTATAGGGCGTACCTTTAGTGCCATCAAAAACAAAATCGGTAGAAATATGGATAAGCAAAGTCCCCATTTCTTGGCAGGCAATGGCTAGGTTTTTAGCTCCCGTATGGTTAACCAACATCGCATTTTCTTCATCGGTTTCCGCAGCATCTACTTTGGTATAGGCAGCACAATTAACCACTATATTTGACTCTTGCTGTTTTAGGTAGGCTTTTATGGATGCTAGGTCAGTAATATCTAAATCGCTTCTTTCAGCGAAAGTAAATTTTTCGGCTGCCGTTGGATTTATTTTGGTAAAAGCATTTCCTAATTGTCCATTAGCACCTGTAATAAGTATATTTTTCATAAGTTGAAATTAGGGGCTAACTAATAAACAAAATTGTGTTCTAAATCTGCTAAATTAGACCATTGAGCATCTTTATCGGAAATAATTAATTGGTCGGCGGCTAATTGCCAATCAATATTTAAAGCAGGATCGTTAAATGCGAGTCCGCCCTCTAAATCTCTAGCATAAAAGTTATCGCATTTATAACTAAACACTGCGGTATCACTTAGCACCACATAGCCATGTGCAAATCCTTGTGGTACGAGCAATTGTTTTTTGTTTTCGCCCGATAAAATAATGCTGAAATGTTCCCCATAGGTTGGCGAACCGCTTCTAATATCTACCACTACATCAAGCACCTTTCCTTGTGGCACTCGTATTAGTTTGGTTTGCGATTTTGGCTGTAACTGAAAGTGCAATCCTCGCAATACGCCATAGGTAGACAAGGCTTCATTGTCTTGCACAAAATTATAGTTTAAGCCTAATTCTTTAAAGGTATTGTGATTATAACTTTCGTAAAAGTACCCTCGTTTATCACGTATAATTTTAGGATTAACAACCAGCAAATCCCTGATACCTGTTTCTTGTATTAAGTTGTTTGTTTTTATCATGATGCTTATTTTTGCAAAGTAGTTTCTTGGATTTTTTCAGCAAGCAAGATAATAAGACTTCCCCTAAATAAAAAGTCTAGCCGTAGAAGCTAGACCATGAAATGGTTTGTTGACCATTTGTTTTAATGTGAACTAGAGATTAAACTCGAAGCAAATAGACTGCTGCAAAAATGCGCTACCCGCTAATATGGTAATTTTTAATTTTGCGATAAAGGGTTCGTTCAGCAATGCCTAAATCTAGGGCGGCATCTTTGCGTTTACCTTTGTGTTTTTTCAAGGCTTTTTCAATTAATTCTTTTTCTTTATCGGCAATAGAAAGCGATTCTTCTACAATTTCTACTTCTGCGGAGTTGTAATTTTCTTGGGTGTATTTTCCTTCTCCTTGATGTTTTAATACAATAGGATTGTTATTACTGCCTTGGTTAATGGTATCGTAATTAGGGTAGGTTGGGGGAGTAGGCGTAAGGTTGGGCGACTCGTAACTGTGTGAAAAAGCAGCGGAGGCTTCGGGGAGTAAGCTGGGTAAATTTTTATTGGTATTGGTTCCTGTTGGCATATTTCCTCCTAGCACTTGGTAGAGCATGTTTCTCATTTCGCTCATCTCACGTTTCATATCGAACAGCAGTTTGTATAAAATTTCTCGCTCCGAAAAATCGAAATGGCCCTTATTACCACCGCCCTGATAAACGGGAAAACGGCTGTTAATTTCATTGGGGTTGGGTAGGAAACTTAGTAAATCCTGAGCGTTTAATGTTCGTTCGGAAGACAAAGCCGAAATGCGCTCCGATACATTTTTAAGCTCCCGAATATTACCACGCCACGGGTAACTCATCAATACTTCTTTTGCTCCCTCATCTAAGGAAATAGGTGGCATACGAAGGCGGTCGGAATAATCAACCGAAAATTTACGGAATAACAAATAAATATCTTCTCGGCGTTCTCGTAAGGGCGGAATTTGTATAGGCACGGTGCTTAAACGGTAATAAAGGTCTTCCCTAAATTTGCCTTGTCGTACTGCATCTAATAAATTTACGTTGGTAGCAGCAATTACCCGTACATTGGTTTTAATCACTTTAGACGAACCTACTTTTATAAACTCACCCGACTCTAATACCCGCAGTAAACGAGATTGGGTGCCTAGCGGCATTTCACCAATTTCATCTAAAAAAATAGTGCCGCCATTTACTTCCTCAAAATACCCTTTTCGCTTATCGCTTGCACCTGTAAAAGCTCCTTTTTCATGCCCAAACAATTCGGAGTCAATAGTTCCTTCTGGTATTGCTCCACAGTTTACTGCTATAAAAGGATTGTGCTTACGGGGACTCAACGAATGGATGATTTTAGAAAATACTTCTTTCCCAACGCCACTTTCTCCTAGTATTAATGCCGATAAATCGGTAGGAGCTACTTGCATAGCAATGTTGAGTGCATTGTTCAATCCCGAAGAATTGCCAATAATTCCATATCGTCGTTTTAATGATTGTAATTCCATTGATGTTATTAAGCGTATCCTTTGCGCTGTTTTAGTTTCGTTTTAAATTTTAAGTGAAAATAGAATAAGTAATAATGGTTCATTGTATTTTGTCACTTTCACTAAATGATAATTGTTTTTTTTATTATCAATCATCAAAGTCCAATTTTCAAATAATGATCAATGTTTTAATGACCCAATTTCAAGCTCCAATTTTCAAATAGTAATCAACATCTAATATTAGCAAATTACCCAGATTTTAAATTAAAAAAATCGCATTTTAAAATTCAAGCATCAAAATTCCTCCATCAGCATATCAAAATTTTAAATCCTAAATTCTCGATCTTAAATTTTAAATTAAAAAAATCAAAAATCACATTTCAAAATTCTAAACAACCCTCCCTTTCATAGAAGCAGAAGTACAGCTTTCGATTAACACTTGCACGTATTCCCCTTTTTGGTGATTGCCTCTAGGAAAAATAACCATTTTATTTTGGTCGGTTCTGCCACACAGGTCATCTGCCGAGCGTTTCGATTCTTTTTCGATGAGTACTTTAAAGGTTTTACCCACATCTGCTTGATTGCGTTCAAGTGAATGAATTTGTTGTTGGGCAATTACTTCTTGTAAGCGTTGTTTTTTGACTGCTAAAGGCACATCGTCTTCGTATTTACGAGCAGCTAAAGTACCAGGGCGTTCGGAGTAGGCAAACATGTAGGCCATTTCGTATTTTACGTAGCGTTGCATACTCAATGTATCTTGGTGATCCTCGTCGGTTTCGGAACAAAAGCCAGTAATAACATCCGTAGAAATGGCACAATTTGGAATAATACGACGAATAGCGTCTACTCGTTCTTTGTACCATTCCCGGTCGTAGGTGCGGTTCATTTTTTTGAGGATGCGAGAACTGCCCGATTGTACGGGTAAATGAATATAGTTGCAAATGTTTTCGTACTTGTTCATGGTGTGCAGCACCTCGTCGGTAATATCTTTAGGATGCGAGGTAGAAAAACGTACTCGTAGTTGGGTACTGGTTAAAGCCACCATTTCTAGCAAGTTAGCAAAATTAACGATTTGCTTGTTTTCTGGATTTTCCCATTTGTACGAATCTACATTTTGTCCTAGCAGGGTTACTTCCTTGTATCCTTTGGCTAATAAATCCTGCACTTCGGCAATAATCGAAAAAGCGTTTCGGCTGCGTTCTCGTCCTCTGGTAAAAGGCACTACACAAAACGAACACATATTGTCGCAGCCTCGCATAATAGATACGAAGGCGGTAACTCCTGTGTTGTCTAATCTTACAGGATTAATATCGCCATAGGTTTCCTCGCGTGAAAGCAATACATTTACTGCTTTTTGGCCGGTATCGGCTTCGCTTACTAAGGAGGGTAAATCACGGTAAGCATCAGGGCCTACTACAATATCAACAATTTGTTCTTGTTCTAGGAGTTTCTTTTTAAGGCGTTCGGCCATGCATCCTAAAATGCCAATAAGGGTGCCAGGGCGTTGTGCTTTTATTTTGTTGAGGGTTCTAAGCCGATTTCTAATACGGTCTTCCGCTTTTTCTCTAATAGAGCAAGTATTCAACAAAATAAGGTCGGCGTTGTTACAATCTCTAGTAAGTGCAAATCCATTTTTGTGCAAAATAGAGGCTACAATTTCACTGTCATTAAAATTCATCTGGCAACCATAGCTTTCTATATAAAAGTGTTTACCATTTGCATTTTCTATGGTTTGTGCAGCATTCAGCACTTCCCCTTGTCGGTCTTCTTCAAGTGGTTTATTAATATGTTGTTGTATATCAAGCGTAAAATCGTGCATGATTAATTTTGTGTTAAACTACTACGTTTTAAGTTGGTTAAACTAGTACTTTTATGTTTGTTTTTTTAGGTTATAGGTTAAAAGCTTGGCGTTAAAGGTTGTGCTGCGTCTTTTTACGTATCATCTGTTGTTAGCAGACAGCCTTAAACGTTTAACTATAAACTTAAAATCAGAGTACTAGTACAAATTGTAGTAATAATCGTAGAAATAAAAATAGTTTTAGTGTAAAGTTTGGCAAAGGTACATAAATTTTAGCTGACTGACAATCTGACAGTTGTTAATTTATTAAAAATAATAGTGTTTTATTAGATGAGCTTGTTTTTAACCTAAGTTGTGTATACTGCAATATCAACATGGCTTAGGAAGAATTTGTGCCAGTTGAAACAATAACTTTTCTTTAAGTTGCGCTAATTCGCTAGGACTCGGTTTAGCGGTTTCGGCGTATCTAACAGAACGGTTAACAAGCCAAACGGGGCTGTTAGGGAGGAGGTCGTTGGCATACCTTGGAAAAATATGCCAATGTAAATGAGGGGCACTATTGCCTAGCAGTTCGTAATTTAGTTTTTGTGGTTTAAAAGCTTTAAAAACTGCTTCGGCAGTATACGACATATCTAGTAAAAACTGTTGCTTGCTGCTAAGACTTAGCTCGTGCAGTTCGCAGGCATGTTGTTTAAAAAGCAATAAAGTATAGCCTTTAAAATACTGATGATCGCCTAGTACAATATAAGCGGTGGACAACTCTTTAACAAAATAAATGTTTTGCTGTTGTTTAATTAGTTGGATACGTTGGCAAATAAAACAAGTATTCATTTTAGGAGTTATTTTAAGACCCGTTTATTTAAGTCTGTACTTTTTCTTATGTAGATAAACTAGTCCATTTTACAATAGGGTTGATTACTATTTATTGTGGTAGTGGGCTAAAAAAAGTGTTTTTGTAATAGAGATAACATTATGCTGATAGAAGTTGTATTTTGGTTAAAAAAAATACTATCTTGTAAGCAATTAGTGTAAATAAGTCTTATGTGGATGAGTTTTGTATACTAGCTTACAGTTTTGCCTAATGTAATAAGTAAATGGCTATTCAATGACATTAATGTTCTGTAATGTTCGTTTATTTATACTTATTAGTTGTCTAATTTAAGTTAGTTTGGGGATTAACATAAATTTAAAATTAGTTGTAATAGTAAGCATAACAAAAACATTAATGGGGAATAAAACTTAATGCAATATCTTCAGTTATCCAATATACATAGCAGGTCATCTTCTTTAAATGTATATTCCTAATCCATTGTTCTAAAATTTGTATTTCTTAAAGGAAAGACAATCGTTTATACGGTATAATGCATTGTTTTTTTTAAAAACTAATCCTTTTTGTGTGGGCAATATTTTTAAATGTTACTAATATTTGCTTGCTTAAATAAGCATTAGCATTAATATCCTTTTGCGATAGATTGTTAAAATAACGCTTGTTTAGGAGACTAATACTAGCTAATAGCTGTGCAAACTTGTAAAATTAACTATTTGTTAGTATTAGGAGAGTTGATATTTTTTTGATAATTTTGTCGTTATTAATGATAATTCCTAGTTTAATTCCTAGTTTTTTAGGTGCTATTAGGTTAAGTGAAATTGTATACCAATATTGAAAAAATAATCTACTCCCTTTTTTATTAACTATATTGGACATGTTTATCAAAAAAAGAAAAGCACTTGACACTTTACAGTGGTGCAGCGAAGCGGAATCATCTATGTACCAATTACCCGCTACTATCTACCAAGAAAAGTGTCAACTGTTTAGATTAAATAGGTCTTATCTTGTTCTCTTTTTTCAACATAAAGGAAGGCATGTTTTTTTTTCTAGGATTTTTTTAACACTTTAAAGTGGCGAAGCGTAGTATAGTTATTTATAATGCCATGTAAGGAGTACAATAGTATAGCGCACCGCTTATGGATAAAAGAACGAGTATTGACAATGCAGGATTGGGCGAAAAAGCAAATAATAACAAACCTGTTTTTTTGCTTTTGCAAAGTATCGTGTGCTAAATAAATAATAAAAAATAAGTTTTTATAAATAAGGAATAATTGAAAAATTAATTTCATCTTTTAACTAAATTAAATACATTTGATCATGCTCAGAACTTTACTTTTAGTTTTAGTAGCTGGCTTTTGTTTAGATGCCAATGCGCAACAAGAAAGAACAACAATTGTCAAGCAAAAATTACAAGTACAACAACCTGCCATGCAGCTTCACGATTATAAAAGAAACAGCATCTCAGGTAATGAACCAGGAACGGCGGCACGACCTGAGGATATTCAGGCAGCTGTTGCTCAACGTAGTAGTAGCGCAGTAGGTACTAAAATTGGAGAAACAACTTATGACTTACAGACCAACTCAGGCGTATGTCGTCGTGTTGCTGTTGGTAATGATGGATCGGTACATGCTATGTGGACTCGTAGTGTTACTTTTGATGACGTTGCTAGTGACCGTGGTACAGGATACAACGTATGGGATGGTACAGAATGGGGACCAATGCCAGAAGAACGTATTGAGCCAGATGGCTTAAGAACAGGCTGGCCAAACATTGGTATTACTTCTACTGGTCGTTTATTTTCTATTACACACACGGGTTCACAAGGGATGAACTTTTGTTACAAAGACCCTGAAAGTGTATGGACCAACAAAATTGTTGGGGAAGAAAATGGTGACGTAGATGGCGTATGGGCAAGAGTTGGTGTGGATGGCGATAATATCCATGTGGTAATTTCTCGCCTAGGTACTTTCTTTGCTGGTATGGAAGGTGGTTTAGCCTATTTCCGTTCTACTGACGGTGGAGACACCTGGGAGGGACCAACTGAATTAGAAGATATTGATGTGTACTACCCAACTATTAGCGCAGACGATTACTTCGTAGACGTTAACGGAGAAAGTGTAGGTATTTTTATTGGTGGATATGCACATCAAATAGTGATGTACCGTTCTGATGATAACGGTGATTCTTGGGAGGTAACAATTATTCAAGAAACAAGCAATCCTTTAATTCCAACTACAACAGCTGCTCCTGATGGTAGTTCTTTAGATCCTGTTGCTGTTTCTCAAGGATGTGTTACTGGACTTATTGATGATAACGGATTGGCTCACGTAGCATTTGACCGTTGTTACAATTTTCGTGATGCGGACTCTGAGCCTGGTGCTGGTGGACCGTTTTACAGCCCTAATAGTGCCGCTATTATGTACTGGAACGAAAATATGGACAGCCCTGAAGTAATTGGTAAAACAGTACGTCAAGACAATGACCAAAATGGCTCTACCTCTTTAGATGTAACTGCTGCAATTGGTTACGAACAACAAAGCTATAGTAGTATTGTAGGACAAACAACGATGGGTATTGATGAGGATGGTACTGTTTATGTTGCATATATGACAACACAAGATGGACATATTGCAAGAGAAGCTACAGCAGCATTAGAAGGTCGTTTATTTTGTGATATCCATATTGTTAAATCAACGGATGAAGGTGCTTCTTGGGAAGGTCCATTAAATGTTACTGATAGCGACGATGAAGAAGATGTATTTCCTTCTATTGCTCGTGATGTAGTAGATGGTACGGTACACTTAATTTATCAAACGGATATTTTTACAGGTACGGCTATGCAAAATACAAATCAACAAGGACAAGACGATTTTGTAATTAATGACATTATGCACGTTGCTATTGACGTAAATGATATTGTAGATCCAGATCCTATAGTAAATACATTCCCTGAAATTTACTTACGTAGTGTTCCTTCTTTTGCTTTACAAGGTTGTGAAGTAGGTGGAGATGAATTTGCAATTCACTGTTTAGATTACCCTGATGGTGAAATTCCTAATGGTGATATAGTTATTGGTGGTACAGTAGATATTGACACACCTAATCCAACAGGTGAAGGATATAACTGGGAATTAAGTGTTACTGATATGGATGATAACACTAGAGTAGATGATTTAAGTGGTTCTTTTGATCCGCTTCCTGAAATTGAAGTGTTTGCAGAGCTTGCTCCTGTTCTTTATGGAGAACCTATTGAGTTTATTGACGAAGGTGATGTAATTGTTTTTGATTCGTACTTTGATACTTTTGATACGATTGATGTAGTTCAAGGTACAGAATATGTTGACTTAGGTGTTGACTTTTTACGCTATATTGATGATGGTTCAGGTACACCATCTCTTATTTTTGGTCTAGATCTAGGTTGCCCTCCTACTGTAACAATTGATAATCCTGTAGATACAGAAACAATTGGAGAATATGTAGTAACTTATTCTGCAGAAACACAGACTGGATTACAAGCAGAAGATTTAACAAGAGTGGTAAATGTAATTGTAGAAGATTTAACTCCTCCTGTTTTAGAAGTTTATGAAAATGATAGCATCTTATTAGAAAATGGAGATGAAATAGTAGTTAATGTAGTATCTTCTGGTGATTGGGGCGGCTTAGATTTCTTTGCTTCTGATAATGTTGGTGGTATTATTACCGACCAGGTTGTTGTTGGTGGTGATGAAGTAGACATTACAAATATTGGTAGTTATGATGTTATTTATACAGTAGCAGATGACGCAGGTAATGAAGCAGAAATTACAATTACAATTACTGTAGAAGATTCAGAACCTCCTCAAATTGCACTTTCTCCAACTACACTTGTACTAGCTTGTGAACAACCTTATACGCCTTCTTTTACTGCATTTGATAATGTAGATGGAAACCTATCTGGTGATGTTACTTATACCGTTGCTAATGACAACGGAGATACATTACCAGATGTATGTATTACTTGGTCGGATACTTACTTTGTTACCTTTACAGTAACAGATTCTAATGGAAATGAAGGTACGGCTGTTCAAACAGTTATTATACCAGAAAATCCAAATCCTTGTTTCGTATTAGATTGTTTAGTGGGTGTAGAAGATGATGTACTAGCTAATTCAATTGGCATTTACCCTAACCCAACACAAGGTAATATTTATGTTGATTTAGGTACAGCTACCAAAGCTACTGTTAATGTATTTAACACAGCAGGTCAGTTAGTAACAACTGCAAATAACGAAGGTAATAGCAGTATGATGATTAAATTAACAAATCAAGCTGCAGGCGTTTACTTTGTACAAGTAACAACTGCCGAAGGTACTGCCTCTAAAAAAGTAGTACTAGAAAAATAATGACTCGACTAGCTTTTAATTAAATCATAACTTTGATAAGATTAATCGCTAATTCAGTTTATAGCATTAAATAGGCCCCCTTGTTTTTAACAAGGGGGTTTTTTTATAACATGTAAGCTGTTGAGTAAAAAAAAACACATCTACACGAAACCTTATTTAATTAGCTCCGTATATAATAGTGTTGTAACCATAAATTGAAAAAAAAAATCGCATAACGACCTTCCCCCTTTCAGTCGTTTATGCGATTTTTTTTTGTTTTCACAACTATCTACCCAACTTAGGCTAGTTTTTTAAAATAACGTTTGTAAACAGGCTTCCGATAATAGAACTGTAAATACATAATTGGATACAGCAAATAGTCTAACCAGAAAAAAGGTGTTTGGTAAGTAATATCATCTACAATTAAAGCACCTCCATTATCATTTTCCAAGTTAATTATTCGGTGTTGGTGTTGCCAGCTTTTTAGAAAAAAAGGAAGTTGCAGCCCTTCATCAATAAAAAATATTTCTTTAGTGCCTAAGGCCCTACTAGTAATTAAGCTGGTCCATTTTAAGCCCCACATTAGCTCTACATGCACTTCGTCTCCTTTTTTACAACCATCAAACCGCAATAATTTTAAAGGCATTAGCGGAGGTTTTAAAGCCATGAATAAATCTTTGGTAAAACCATTAAAAACAGTTTGGTAATTTTGTTCTACTCTTGTTTGTATAATAAAATGCATATGCTGGTAATTTTTAAATGGAATAACTACGCTTTTTAATAATAACCAATTATCAAATAGCAATGTTCAAGCAATCACTAATTACCAAGGTTTAATGCCCAAGTAATTGCCAAAAACTTAAATGCTAAATCCTCGAATTTAAATTTTAAATAAAAATCTACAAGCGTTTATTTTTTTTCCCTCACATATTCTCTATATTAGTGCCAAACCAAAAAATCAGTATGTTAATAGTAGGAATAGCAGGAGGAACCGGCGCAGGTAAATCGACGGTAGTACGTAAAATAATGGGACAGTTACCCGATGATAAAGTAGCTGTTCTTCCGCAAGATAATTATTATAAAGACAATAGCCATTTACCATTAGAAGAACGTCAAAAACTTAATTTCGACCATCCAGCATCTATAGACTTTGAGCTGTTAGTGGCACATTTAGAACAATTAAGCAAAGGAGAAGAAATAGGAATGCCCATTTACTCTTACTTTACCTGTACCCGTTCTGAAGAAACCATTCGCCTAAGCCCTAAAGATGTAGTAGTAGTAGAGGGCATTTTAATTATGAGCCATCCACAATTGCGAGAATGGCTAGATATAAAGGTTTTTGTAGATGCGGAACCCGATGAACGCCTCATGCGTTGTATTACCCGCGACATACTAGAACGTGGACGAAACGTAAAAGAAGTACTCGAACGTTATGAACGATCTGTAAAACCCATGCATATACAATTTATTGAACCTAGTAAACGCTATGCCGATATTATTGTGCCGCAAGGAGGAAGCAATCATGTTGCCATTGATATTTTAGCCAACATGATCCGAAATAATCTAAAATAAAATCTCCTCAAATATTATTTAATTATGTATCAAATGAAAAACTATTTTCTAAACCTAATACTACTTGTTACCATCAGCTTATTTTGTTTAACCCAATATTCCTGTAAATACATTGATATTAAAACTTTCGATAAAGCAGAATATATGGGCAACTACCGCAGCTTTATAAAAGATGTACAAAGCAACCACCGAGTTTATACAAAAGATGATTGGGGAAAAGCCGATGCTAAACTAAACGATTTTGCTAGTAATGTATACAAACATTTTACCAACGAGCTAACTTTTAAAGAAGAACTAGAACTCGGACAATTGCCCATTATGTATTACCTATGCCGATACAAAAGCGTAATTAATAAAAAAATCGAACGAGACTATCGCCCCGATACACAAGAACTCGTGAATAGCCTTACCGCAATTATGGACTCAACCAATAATGTATACGAAGGCTTTGATGAAGGATTACGAAACATCCTCCTTGATTTTAAAAGCCGTAGTGAAACGGATAAACGGAGATAAATATCAACTCCCGAAATACAATATGTTTAGCTCATCCCTTTTACTTTTTCTTGCAAGCCTGTTGCCGTTAAAACCCAAACGGCTACAGGCTTTACCTTGCTTGCCCCTTCCTACCCTTTAGTTACAAGGCAACCAGTTTTAAGCAGCGGGTTTAATGTTCCCTATCCTTTTAAAGCTTTGATAAACAGGTCTAAAATACCTCGCATTTACAACTAAAAATCAAAAAAAATAATTATCTACGAAAAAAATCGTAGATAAACTTGCAATTACGAAAAGTTTCGTATATCTTTGAAGTACGAAACCTATCGTAGAGCAAACGATCATGTGAAAACCTAGTGAAACATCTAGTAAAAGGATTTAATTTTAATTCCTTTAA
>JAHDBT010000647.1 GCA_020630215.1 Bacteroidota bacterium | reverse complement strand
AAAACGGACAGCCTACGGGCAGGTCGGTAGAGTTGCCTGATGAGGTATTTGGCATAGAGCCTAATGATCATGCAATTTATTTGGCAGTAAAGCAACACCTTGCTAATCAAAGACAAGGTACGCACAAAGCTAAAGAGCGTGGTGAAATTAAAGGTTCTACGAAAAAGATTAAACGCCAAAAGGGAACAGGTACAGCTCGTGCGGGTAGCATCAAAAGCCCTATTTTTAGAGGCGGTGGTCGTATTTTTGGTCCTAGACCTCGTAACTACGGCATTAAGCTTAATAAAAAGGTAAAAACTTTGGCTCGCAACTCTGCGCTTGCTTATAAAGCAAAAGACAGCAAGTTGGTAGTAGTAGAAGATTTTAGCTTTGATACTCCAAAAACAAAAGCATATACTAGCTTTTTGAACGATTTAGGTTTGGCAAATGAAAAAACTTTGTTGGTTGTTGGAAATAGCAACGACAATGTGTATTTATCTGCAAGAAATCTTAAAAAAGCAGATGTTCAACATGCAAGTACTTTGGGTATCTATAGCATTTTGCACGCAAATACGCTTATTTTAAGCGAAAGTGCTGCTGCAAGTTTCAATAAGTAATTTTTATTTCAGCTATAGCTTCCTTTGGCAATACTAAAAAAGAAAATGGTACATCTGTATAGGAAATTAGGTGCAAGTATAATGCACAAAAGCCTTATCAGTACAAAATATTCTATATAGATGTGCAATTTTTTTAATAAGGTCTGCTTCGTAAAAGGAAACTAAAATTATAGGCATCATGGCTAAAAATATACTCATACAACCACAATTGTATTCTGAGAAATCGAATATTTTGTCGGAAAAACTAGGAAAATTGATTTTTTGGGTAAATCCAAAAGCCAATAAAATTGAAATTAAAAACGCTATTGAATCTACTTATGGTGTAAATGTAGCGTCTATTAATACTTCAATTCTTCCTCGTAAACGCAAACAGCGTTATACAAAAAGTGGCGTGTTAGTAGGGCGAACAACCCTTAAAAAGAAAGCGTTTATTACGCTTGAAGAAGGCGAAACCATCGATTTATACGGCGATATTTAGTGAGCTAAATACGCATATAATTTGAAAGTGGTAACGCTGTAAATTTGAATAGAATTCTTTTATTATAACTAAGGTTTGGATAACCGACAAGTATCCTGATAATGGCAGTAAAAAAACATAATCCTGTAACCCCAGGTAGTAGGTTTCATGTAGGAAATGCATTTACCGAGGTAACAACGAGCAAACCAGAAAAAAGCTTAATTGCTTCTAAAAAAAGAAGTGGTGGGCGTAACAGTCAAGGTCGAATGACCGTTCGTAACATCGGTGGTGGGCACAAAAAACGCTATCGTGTAATTGACTTTAAGAGAGACAAGCATGGTGTTCCTGCTACGGTTAAAACAATTGAGTACGATCCTAATCGTACTGCGTTCATTGCATTATTAAGTTATGCAGACGGGGAAAAACGATATATATTAGCTCCAGAAGGTTTGAAAGTGGGCGATAAAGTGATGTCAGGTGAAAAAGCTACTCCTGAAGTAGGTAACACCATGTTCCTCAGAGATATTCCTTTCGGTACATTAATCCATAACATCGAATTACATCCAGGCAAGGGTGGTTTGTTGGCGAGAAGTGCAGGTACGTATGCACAGCTTAATGCAAAAGATGGCAAATATGCCATTATTAAGCTTCCTTCGGGCGAAACTCGTATGATTTTGCAAACTTGCTTGGCAACTATTGGCACTATTTCTAACTCGGACCACAGCCTTGAAGTAATGGGTAAAGCGGGTCGTAATCGTTGGAAAGGACGCAGACCTCGCGTAAGAGGGGTAGCGATGAACCCAGTAGATCACCCAATGGGCGGTGGTGAAGGTCGTTCTTCTGGTGGGCATCCTCGTTCAAGAACGGGTATTTTCGCTAAAGGGCAAAAAACTAGAAATAGAAATAAACCTTCTTCTCGATTAATTATTACTCGACGTAAAAAGTAGTGGAATAAAACAAATGACCGTTATTCGCTATTCTATTTAGGATTTCCGAATTATAGGTAAAACAATAATACTATGGCTAGATCACTAAAAAAAGGACCTTACGTTTCCTATAAATTACAGCGCAAAGTTGATGTAATGAGCCAAAACAAGCGTAAAACTGTAATTAAAACATGGTCAAGAGGATCCATGATAACACCTGAATTTGTTGGACACACTTTCGCAGTGCATAATGGTAATAAATTTATTCCTGTTTATGTTACGGAAAACATGGTAGGTCATAAATTAGGTGAGTTTGCTCCAACCCGTAACTTTAGGGGGCACGCAGCTAAGAAGTAAACTAAATAATTATCAAAACAATTTTCAGTATTGCTTTTGGAGTATTGTAAAGCCTAATAATAGGCGGCTTAAGTTAGCTCAATGCCTATTAATACCAAGCAAAATACTACTCAAGGTAATGCTGTACTGCGAATAAAAAGATTTATCAATGGAAGCTGTTGCAAAATTGAAAAACAATCCAACTTCACCAAGAAAAATGCGCCTAGTTGCCGACTTGGTAAGGGGTATGGATGTAGATAAAGCTTTAGGGGTATTAAGATTTACCCGTAAACACGCTTCAAGGCCTTTAGAAAAATTATTATTATCGGCTGTAGCAAATTGGGAAGCGAAAAATAAAACGGAAAACTTAGACGATCACCAACTATACGTGAAATCGATTATGGTAGATGGTGGCAGTATGTTAAAGCGTTTCCGCCCTGCTCCCTACGGACGTGCACATCGTATTCGTAAAAGATCTAATCATGTTACGATTGTGGTGGAAAGCCGTACTCCGGTAGCACCTGTAGAAGATAATGACTTAATTCAAGAAAGCGAAAATTAATATATAGCATAACCATGGGACAAAAAGTAAATCCGATAGCTAATAGGCTTGGTTTCATCAAAGGGTGGGAGTCGAACTGGTACGCAAATCCAGCAGATTTTCCGGCTAATTTATACGAAGATCAACGTATTCGTGAGTACCTTAACGCTCGTATCGTTAAGGGAGGTATTGCACGCATCATTATTGAGCGAACGCTTAAAAGAATTACCATCACAATACACACTTCTCGACCAGGCATCATTATTGGCCGAGGTGGCGGTGAAGTGGACCGTATTAGAGAGGAGTTAAAAAAATTAACGAAAAACGACGTTCAAATCAACATTGTTGAAATTAGACGACCTGAAATGGATGCGAATATTGTTGGGGAAACAATCGCACGGCAGTTAGAGTCTAGAGTGAACTATCGTAGAGCTGTTAAAATGGCTATCGCTTCTACTATGCGTGCCGGTGCAGAAGGTATTAAGGTTCGTGTTTCTGGTAGATTAGGCGGTGCGGAAATGGCTCGCTCGGAAGAGTACAAAGAAGGGCGTACGCCTTTGCATACTTTCCGTTCGGATATAGACTATGCCTTGAAAGAAGCCTTAACGATTTATGGTAAAATAGGCATCAAAGTATGGATTTGCAAGGGGGAAGTTTTAGGTAAAAAAGACTTGTCGCCTTCTATTCCTAAAGATAAAAAACGTGGCGGAAAACGTCGT
>JAHDBT010000646.1 GCA_020630215.1 Bacteroidota bacterium | reverse complement strand
AGTGTAGAGAACCGCTTGCGGCCGACATACAGTGCTACGGCGAGTATTTGCAACGAAGGATAAGTGCAAAAGATCAAGTAGAAATGACGGATTTATTTTTTATGCGTTACTTAACTACTGCTACAATTTAACACAAATTGAACACAAAAACAATGGACTTAAAAATAATAACCAATATTAGGGGGCTTATGTTTACTAGAAGTTTGTTATTGGGATGTATTTTATATGTAGGGGCAGTGCTTACTACACAAACGGTAGTGGCACAAGTAGGCAATCCTGCTTACAAGGTAATGCTCAAAACAATGTACAAACATACCGTTGATTTAATTCCTGTAGATCAATTACAAGGAGCAGCCAATAATTATGTATTGATAGATACCAGGGAAAGACCAGAGTATGAGGTGAGCCATTTAGCCAATGCTACTTGGGTAGGATACGATGATTTTGATGCCGCACGACTGCCTGCAAATATAGAAAAAGATACGCCTATTGTAGTTTATTGCTCGATAGGTTACCGCAGCGAACGGATTGGCGAACAACTGCTAGAAATGGGCTATACAAATGTACAGAATTTACACGGCGGCATTTTTGAATGGGTGAACCAAAACCAGCCAATTGTAAATGAGGAGG
The DNA here is from genome assembly GCA_020630215.1 of Bacteroidota bacterium. GTDB lineage: Bacteria > Bacteroidota > Bacteroidia > Chitinophagales > UBA2359 > JAHDBT01. Next base: position 2,946 of record JAHDBT010000646.1, on the reverse strand, counting down.
AGGGGGCAACCCATCAAGTACATACCTACTCCCGTACCTGGGGGATGTGGGTGAAGAATAAAAATTACGAAAAAGTTTGGAGGTAGCGGGCTAGTAGGGGGTACATGGTATTAGGTAGTTAGTATAGACGGCTAGACCTTGCTCCACGGTTTTGTCTATTTAGTATAGTGTAACCGTTATACGATAGTATTTTTTTTCTACTTGTTGCTTTATTTACCTCCTGCACCAGTTCGTTTCGGTTGTTGTGCATTTGGATTAGGCACAGCCAATGTATCTTGCGCTGCGGCAGGTTTGGGCGTGCGAACTGCTGGTTTGCGTCCTTTGTATAAATGTTGTTGGGTATAATCTTTTTCGGTTACTACGGGTAATTTCCCTTTGCTATTTACATACGCCTTTGTTTGCGATGCACGCATAAAAAATAATCCGAGTAACAGCGCAAAAATAATAATAACTACACCTATATTAGTGATTTTCATAAGTTGGTAATTTGAAAAAAATGATTGAGCAGCGAAATTACTAATTTTTCTTGAAATAGTAGGCTTATTAATAGTATACCCCTTGGTAAATGTTTGGTTCATTATTGTAGAAAGGAGTAATAATGCAATACATGAGCCAATAAAAAAGGGAAGTAACACCTAAAATGTTACCTCCCTCTCCGTTTTATATCTGTTAATTATTTTTTATTATTGATACCTTAAAAACGGCGCAGCGCAACCGTCCCAATACCAAGTGCTTAGGGACGGAGAATAAATAAGTGTCCGATTTTGAGGAAATATTTTTGTGCTAGACAAGGCGGCAAAGTCCGCGTTACGCCTAAGCGTAATAAGGATTTTGCCAACGCAGGATAGTGCGAAAAGATAAAGTCAAAACGGACAATTATTTCTTTTGCGTCCCTTAATGCCAACTATCTTCTTCTGTTTCTAGCACGCATAAAAATCATTAAGTAGTAAAGTAATTGCCCTAGCGATGCTAATGCGGCAACAACATAGGTCATAGCAGCCCATTTAAGGGCGGTTTGTGCTTTTTCGTATTCTGGTCCGTTGGTAATATTGGCCGTTTTTAGCCAAGTTAAAGCTCTTGAAGTGGCGTTAAATTCTACGGGTAAGGTAACCAAACTAAAGGCAGTACTTACACCAAATAAAATAATACCTGCTAGTAGTACCCAGTAATTTTGCGAAGCCATATAAATGGCAATACCTGCGCCTAAAACAAACTGTACCATACGAGAACTCATTTGTACGTAAGGTACTAAAAAAGAACGAAAACCAAGCATAGGGTAACTTGTTGCATGTTGTATAGCGTGGCCACACTCGTGTGCTGCTACGGCTGCTGCGCCTACATGACGCTCGTTGTATACCACGGAACTAAGGTTAACTGTTCTGTCGCGTGGATTGTAATGGTCGGTGAGTTGTCCTTCTACAGAAATAACTTTTACATCGGTTAAGCCGTTTTCTCGAAGCATTTGCTCGGCAACTTCTTTTCCTGATAAACCCGATTGTAAAGGAATTTGTGAGTACTCTTGAAAACGCTTTTTCAACATACTTCCCACAAATTGACTGGCCAACATGGCAAATGCCGTAATAGCCATATAAATTGGATCGAAGCCCATAATTAATTGAAATTTAAAATAAAAACAATGATAGCTTTACATAAACATTATTCTTAATGAATGTTTACGCTTTTTGGACTTTTATTGGTGTAACTCGTCACTAAGGGACGGAGAATAAGGACTTATAGGCAGGAGGAATGGTTTTGCCTTTGGGTAGTAGGCAGGAGGTAAAGGCTAGGAAGCGATGACTATTTTATGCAGTATTTTAGTATTGCGTTTTTTGGTAAACCTTACTACTGAGCAAGGAGTAGAAAGTACTTTGTGTAGAAGGTAGCAGGACTATTTGCTACGGGAGTTTTGTAGGTAATTGATTAGCTGGTACTAAAAACTAGTGAATGCGGAATAGGAAGCGAACTGTTTTTAGCAGCAATTAATTAACAGGCAACTAGTGAGCATGTCCATGATGTGTACAATGTTTTTTGTGCAAACGCCAGTTAAGAAATTGGGCAATGGCCATGCAAGTAGCACCCGTAGCAATAAAAAAATGATTGTGTAAAACCAAGCCAATTACTAGCAAAGGAAGTGCGGCTAGTAATATTTTTGCGGGTTTAATATTGGCGTGAACTTGGTAATCTTTACGCAAAATATAAGCTGCTAATAAAAAAGCAACAGGCAGTAAAGCAATTTCAAAAAGAGGGTTACTTAAAAAGCTTGCGCCAGCAAAAGAAGCGGCAATTAGTAGGATGGGCAACAGCATACAATGTATGGCGCATAAAATAGAAAGTGCAATACCTATTGATTTCATGTTAGAAATGATTAATTTTGACCTTATTTTAGAGAATTTAGTGCTAAATATATTTATTTAGCTTGGCAAAGTTAGTCTTTTTGCAATAAGGTTGCAAGAAGAATGAAGTTTAAATTAAAATTTAATGCATCAGCAAGTTAAAACACTTTTAAAAAGCCACCAATTACGCAGTACCAAATGCAGGGAAGATGTAATTAGTATGTTTTTACAAAACACCTATGCGATTAGTCATGCCGATTTAGAGGAGCAGCTAGTGGCCTATGATAGGGTTACTTTGTACAGAACCATTAATACTTTTTTGGAAAAAGGCATTATTCATCAGGTGTTAGATGATATAGGGCAAAACAAATACGCCTTGTGTAAAGAAGGCTGTGATACCCATCAGCACAACGATGAACATGTGCATTTTAAATGTTTAAAATGTGGGCAAATGCAATGCATTGCTTCTATCGAAAATCCTAAAATAGACTTGCCGAAAGGCTTTACTTATACCGATTCGATATTTATTATAAGAGGAACTTGTAATTCCTGCTAATATTTTTTTAAATTTACGCTAAACTTTGTTTTGTGGAAGGTTAAGGCTTGTAAAGTA
>JAHDBT010000645.1 GCA_020630215.1 Bacteroidota bacterium | reverse complement strand
CGGTAGCTCAGTTGGTAGAGCAATGGACTGAAAATCCATGTGTCGGCGGTTCGAACCCGCCCCACACCACATTAAAACCCTCATAATTGTTTAATAAAAAACAAGTTATGAGGGTTTTTTCATTTTTAGCTTCCATTATAGTGTGAAAAATTTAAGGACTTTGCCCTGCAAAAAATTAACCCACACACCCAAAACCCTCCTATAGTAATGCCTCTCCTTGCGGTACTAAAAAAAGCTCCTCGCTACTCTAAAAATTACTTATCTTTGCAGCCATTCCAAAACATCATCATCCATTTATGCAACAACAGCAACAAAACGTTATCATTTCTGGTGCAGGCTTAGTCGGTTCTTTATTGGCTATTTATATGGGGCAGCAAAACTTCAAAGTCGATATTTACGAACGTCGTCCCGATATGCGAAAAAAAAATACAGGCGGTGGTCGCTCTATTAACTTAGCTTTAAGTGATAGAGGTTGGCGGGCTTTAGCTGCCGCAGGTATTGCCGAAGAACTAAAACCCATCGCAATTCCCATGTCTGGTCGTATGATTCATAAAATGGATGGCTCATCTGTTTTTCAGCCTTATGGAAAAGAAGGACAAGCAATTTACTCCATTTCGAGAGGCGAGCTAAACCGTATTTTAATGGATAAGGCAGAGGCGCATCCCAATGTAAATATTACCTTCCATACCAAATGCCGACGAGTAGATGTAAAGGGAGATGCAACAGTACAAATGGTTAATAAACAAGGAGAAATTAGCAGCCATACCCCCGATTTAATGATTGGAGCCGACGGTGCGTTTTCTTCTGTGCGTAGCAGTATGCAACGGGCAAGCCGATTTAATTATTCGCAGCACTATTTACCACATGGCTACAAAGAACTACACATTCCTCCTAGTGCCAACGGTGGCTTTAGAATAGAAAAAAATGCCCTGCATATTTGGCCTCGCAAAAATTTTATGCTCATTGCACTGCCTAATATCGACGGTAGTTTTACTTGCACCCTCTTCCTAGCGTTTGAAGGCGACCCCTCTTTTGATTGCCTGCAAACAACAGCCGATTTAATGCAGTTTTTTGAAACGTATTTTCCTAGTGCCATTCCGCACATGCCTACTTTAAAGGAAGATTTTTTTAATAACCCAACTTCTTCCCTCGTAACCATTCGTTGCAATCCGTGGACTTATGGCAGAAAGGTGGCTTTAATTGGTGATGCCTCTCATGCTATTGTTCCTTTTTATGGACAAGGAATGAACTCTGGTTTTGAAGATTGCCGAGTATTTAACGATATTATGAACAAGTATCGCCTAGGAAGTGTATTTAACTGGCAGGCTATTTTGGAAGAGTATGAAGCACAGCGCATTCCAGATGCCGATGCGATTGCCGACCTAGCCCTACGCAATTTTGTGGAAATGAGAGACCTAGTAGCAGACCCACAATTTTTATTGCGGAAAAAAATAGCTCAATATTTGCATACAAAATATCCAGAGCAAATTATACCACTTTACTCGATGGTTACGTTTAGCCATATACGCTACTCCGAAGCGTTGCGACTTGGAAAACTACAAGATGCCATGTTTGAAAAAATAATGGCTATCGAACAGCTCGAACAAAAGTGGGATACTGGAGAACTAGATGCTCAATTTGAAGTTTTAGTACAAAACTATGCAGCCCAAGCAGTTGCATTACCCAAAGTATCCTAAATACTTTTGCTTGGCTAAACCATTTAAACGAACTGATAATATCCTGACACGTTTATCCAATAAAAAAAGCATTTAACATTTTTAAACGGTGAAGCGAAGCGGAATCGTACTAATGCTTTTTACTTTCTACCTTATACTAGAAAAAGTATAAACGGATTAGCGTAACAGGTTAATATCTTTAATAAAAAAGCCGCACTAGCATACTATTAAAATGCCTTTAAACAGGGAAACATGAACAAGAATTTTTCGGCTTTAAATAGAAGCCAATACATTAACGATGCACAAACGGAGGAGTTTGACCTCCTTATTATTGGCGGCGGCATTACAGGTGCAGGTATCGCTTTAGATGCAACAACTAGAGGACTAAAAGTGCTGTTGCTAGAAATGCAAGATTTTGGTGCAGGTACTAGCAGCCGTTCTACCAAATTAATTCATGGTGGCTTACGCTACCTAAAACAGCTAGAAGTTGCACTAGTGCGAGAAGTAGGGCGAGAACGGGCTATTTTACACAACAATGCCCCACACCTTGTTGTACCTAGAAAAATGTTGCTGCCCATTATTGAGGATGGCTCGCTAGGGAAATATTCAACCTCTTTGGGTTTATACGTATACGATTTACTAGCAGGTGTTGACGCTGACGAAAAACGAAGTATGCACTCTAAAGAAGCGGTTATTGATATGGAACCGTTATTAAGAGACGATATTTTACAAGGTGGCGGACTTTATTTTGAGTACCAAACCGATGATGCACGCCTAGTAGTAGAAGTGCTGAAAACGGCTATTGAAAAAGGAGCGATTGCCCTTAATTATGCAGAAGTACATGATTTCCATTATGCAGAAGATGGTACCATAACAGGAGTAAAAGCCATTGACCGCATTCGTAAAAAAGGATTTAACGTGTATGCCAGCCAAATTGTAAATGCCGCTGGACCCTGGGTAGATGATTTAAGAGACAAAGACAATTCACTTACGGGAAGCCGCCTGCATTTAACCAAAGGCATACACATTGTAGTGGCTTACGACCGCCTTCCGCTACAACAAGCTTGCTATTTTGATTTACCTGATGGACGCATGAATTTTGCCATCCCTAAAGGAAAAGTTACCTATATTGGCACTACCGACACCAGCTATCAGGATGGCATTAACCGTCCTCCTAGCGATGTGGAAGATGTAGAGTACATTTTGGATGGTGTTAATAATATGTTTCCAAGTGTAAAGCTGAAACTTAAAGATGTGGAATCGAGTTGGGCTGGTTTACGACCGCTAATTCACCAAGAAGGAAAATCGCCATCAGAGCTATCTCGGAAGGATGAGATTTTTTACGCGCCTAGCGGATTAATTTCTATTGCTGGCGGTAAACTTACGGGTTTTAGAAAAATGGCCGAACGTACAGTAGATGTAGTAGTTAAAGAACTTTATAAAGATAAAGGCCGAAAAATTATTAGTTGCAAAACGGAAAAAATGGCTTTATCGGGCGGTGACTTTGAACCCGACGAAATTCCTAACTACATTTTAGAACTAGCAGAAGAAGCCGTAATAACAGGCATCAACGAAAAACAAATACACGACTTGGTGTACAAGTATGGCACGAATACACCACAAATTTTATCTTATTTTGAAACCGATATTCGGACTAATTTACCCGTAGCAACTCGCCTACTTTTTGCAGAGTTAAAATACGGAGTACTCCACGAGTCGGTTATCAATTTATGTGATTTTATAATTCGCCGTAGCGGCCGCCTGTACTTTGAACGCCCTAGCCTCGAAGACCTCTACTTTCCATTACTCGACGAGCTAGAACAGTTAACCCAAATGAGCAAACAACAAAAATTAGCTCAATTAAAGGAGTTTGAACAGGAGTATGAAGCGGTGATAAATTTTAAGGAATTTGCCTAAGTGGT
>JAHDBT010000053.1:3699-22167 GCA_020630215.1 Bacteroidota bacterium | reverse complement strand
GTGGCTTTTAAGCATCGTTGTTTTTGACACAAAGACACGAAAGCGCAAAGGTTTAATTTGGTATTAATGGAACGTTTATACGAGCCTTCAACATGAAATAAGCACTTTTAAATCCTGTTTTTTAAGGTCACGAAGACGCAGGCTTAAGGAAGAACACAAAGAGTTAAAATCTTTGTAGCAAGTACTTTTGTAGTAGGTAGAAGGTATGTTGTAATACTGCGCTGTTTTACTAGGCTACCTAATACGCCTATGTTTACGCAAAAGCAATGCTATAAGGTACGTTTGAACAATGATTAAGGGGAAAATGGCTTAAAATGGAAGCAGAAAGAGGGCAATTGTGTAAGAATGTTATTTTATTTAATCCCTGATTATCAATCAGTTAAGCTTATGACGCGTTGTTTTTTTAGGGGAATGTAATTTTTTGCGCTGCTAAATTTTAACAAGGATATTTTACTGTGGGAAAAATTCCCAAAATGGGACGAGGGTTTCATAATGCGACTTTTGGAGGGGTTTGACAAATCTTGGCATGGGCTAATTTGACCTATTTTTGTGCTAGGTTAAATAGTCTCTAAATGACGAATAATTATTGATCTTTCTGTCAAAACGCCATCGTAAAATAATGATAATCAAGCAACTAAAGCATTTTTGCTTAAAAGTAAAAAACATCCTCTTTTTAATTTAAGCCTTTTTAAAGCATCAAGCTTTGGCTATTCCAGCTTGTGCTTGGTACAATATTCACATTATAGAGGATGTACAACGCATTATTCAAATCATTTTTTAAAACACCACATCATGAAAATTTTAATCGCAGAAGAAGAGCAAATCATGTCGAAAGTAATTAGCAGAAAATTACAAAACGCAGGTTATGAAGTGGTAACAGTTGCTAATGGCTTAGAGGCGGCAGATTGTTTTGAAACCGAACAACCCGATTTAGTGATTACGAATATCATGATGTCGTACATGTCGGGTTTAGAGTTGGTTAATCATTTACGTGAGGAGCAACAAAGTAACATTCCTATTATGGTTTTATCGGCTGTGCAAACAGAAGATGCGGTTGCAGAAGCGTTGGATTTAGGGGCAGATGATTATATGAAGAAGCCGTTTAACCCCGTAGCCTTGGAAGCTAGAGTAGCACGTTTATTAGATTTGAAATTGGCGGCGTAGGTTTTTGTATAAAGTACTTTTGTAGCAGGTAGAACGTATTTTGGGCTTTCCGTTTTATCCTCCATCCATCTATTTTTGTGGTGACTTTTTATTGGCAATTCCTATTTTTACGTTTTGTTTCAACTTCTAAAATCTAAAATCCTAGGAATAAATTCCATAGGCTACAAGCTCGGTCATTCCTACGGAATTGGAAAATGGAAAATCTGACGGAGCAGCAATAACTACCCAACTAAAAATCAAGAACACAATCCCTAAAGCATCTACAAAACCACTGAGTACTGGCTACTGGAAACTCGCTACTATTCTGTCATTAAGGGTTCAAATTATTGGAATAAGAGAACCCTAAGTCTAAAACACCGTACAATAAAATACTAACTAAATAAACATCTACCATTGACCGCAGTACTTCAATTAAAACATAATGATATACATCCTATTTTTAACAACTCCCACCTATCAAACGGTGTTAGCGACAGCCTTGCTCTTTTTTGGGCTAACGGCTGGCTTGTTAATGGGTACGATATGGAGTCGGATTAAAAAGGATAAGGAAAAATTAAACACCGAAGTGCTAAGAGAACGATATGGTGAGTGGCTATCGGAAATGGTGATTAGTGAAGAACCTGTAGCAACGTTGGACGAGGTGATGGTGATGGCGAACGAGGTAGAAAGAACTATTTTTTTAGAAGAATTATTAGGCTTACACAAAAACTTATCGGGCGAAATGGCAATAAAACTTGAAAAATTGTATTTGATTTATGGTTTAGCTATTGGTTCGCTTCAAAAATTACAACACAAATCATGGTATGTGCGAATGGCAGGCTTGCACGAAATTAAACAGATGCGTTTTAAAGAAGCATTGCCCAAAATTGTTCCACTTACCAAAGATAAAAACAAACAGGTACAAAAAGAGGCGGCCTTGCTTCATGCCGATTTAAGTGGTAACCCAATGGTTTTATTACAACATGTAGCAGGCAAACTTAGTCGTTGGCACCAAATGCACATTGCCAAAATGCTAGGCGAAAAAGAAGACGACGAAATTCCGCCCCTAAGAAATTGGTTGAAAACAGATAATCCTTCGGTGATGGTTTTTGTTACCCAAATGATGTTGGCTTTTAATCAAATTGACGATCACGAATGCCTCCTCCCACTTTTAACTTGCGAAGATGATAAAGTTAAAAAAGAAGCTATCCACAATTTAGCCCGCTGGCGAATATATGGGGTTTTACCTACGCTTTTTGATATGTATGCCGATGAATCGATAAGCGAAAAAGTAAAACTAGAAATTTTAAATGCCATTGGCGTAATAGGTGATGAAACCCATTTTGAATTTTTAGAAACCCAAATGCGTTTGCAAAATTACGATATTAACCTAGCAGCCGCCAGAGCTTTAAAAGCAATAAGCAGTAAAGGCGAACAAAGATTAACCGTTATTTATAAAAATGCCCAGCCCCGTTTACAAAGCATTATTAAACATGCAATGGATAAGCGGATTTAAAGGAGAGAAGGAATTGAGAATTTAAGATCGAAAATTTAGAATTTAGAATTTTTCATGCTGATGCTAGGGTAATCATTTAAAATTTAAAATCGAGGATTTAGAATGTAAGATTTTTGATACGCTGGCGATTTGATAATTGATTATTAAACATTTGGTTATTATTTAGAATTTGTGATTTGATAATTGGTCATTAAAATTAAACATCCAATCTATCCAAATTCAGACAATTACATCAACATACTAAACTGACTACTGACAGTGACCGAAGTGAACGGTCTGACTACTGACTACTAAAAAACTGACCACTAAAAAAACACATGGAATATATTGTTACATTTTTCGAATATGGAATTTGGTTTTACAGCCTAATGATTATTGGTTCTTATATCCTGATTGCTATTGTGTCGGGTAGAGAGGTAACACGGTATTGTGAGGAGAAGGAAGTGAATGACCATCGAGCATTGCTATCGACGGAGTATGCACCCTCGATTGCGATAATTGCGCCTGCGTATAATGAATCGGCTACTATTATTCCTAATATACGGTCGCTTTTATCTTTGCATTATGTTGATTTAACGGTAATTGTTGTAAATGATGGCAGTAAGGATGATACTAGAGATAAGGTGATTGAAGCTTACAATTTAGAGCAGGTAGATTTTGCTTATAATGAACAAATTGACACACAAAAAGTACGAGGCGTTTATAAATCGAAAAACAGGGCTTTTAGGAAATTACTGTTTGTAGATAAAGAAAATGGTGGCAAAGCCGATGCGATTAATGTAGGCGTAAATATTGCCGATGCCGAGTATTTTGCTTGTATTGATGTGGATTGTATTATTGAACCCGATGCGTTTTTAAAAATGGCCAAACCTTTTATGGAAGCCAGCGAAAAACGCATTATTGCGGTAGGAGGAATTGTATGGTTAACCAACGATGCCGACATTGAAAATGGCAAACTCAACAAGGTGGTGTCGCCTAGAAGCTTTGTACCTCGGATGCAGGTAATTGAGTATTTTAGGGCTTTTTTAATTGGACGTACAGCTTGGGCAAAATTTAATGGGCTGCTCCTTATTTCGGGAGCGTTTGGGGTGTTTGATAGAGAAATTGCCATTGCCGCAGGCGGTTACAACCACAATACGGTTGGGGAAGATATGGAATTGGTGATGCGGATGCACGCCTATATGCGAGAACGAGAAGAACCCTACGAAATAGCCTACTTACCCGACCCCCTTTGCTGGACCGAAGCTCCTGCCGATTTCAACATCCTAGGCCGACAACGCAACCGCTGGACTCGTGGCACGATTGAATGCTTATTACTACACAAAAAAATGTTGCTTAATCCTAAGTATGGCGTACTAGGCATGGTGAGTTACCCTTATTGGATGTTAGCAGAATGGCTGGCTCCCTTTGTAGAATTTTTTGGCATCACCTTTTTAATTATTATGGGTTTGTGCGGTTTAGCTAATTGGGCCTTTTGTTTAAGTTTAATGTTGCTGCTGTATGCTTTCTCTATTTGCTTATCTATGTATGCTATTTATATTCAAGAAATAAGTTTTAATAAGTACGAAAACAAAAAAGACATTCTTCATTTATTATTAACGGCAGCCATTGAGCCTTTTTATTTTCATCCTAGGGTAGTGTGGTGGGCTTTAAAGGGTAATTACGATTTTGTAACAGGGAAAAATACGGGCTGGGGCGAAATGGTACGGCAGGGGTTTGATAAAAAGGATTAAGCCCTTAAAACTTGGTAGTAAAGCTCATTATTAAATAAGTTTTGTTACCGCATTTTAAAGGCTTAATTGAGCATCATTAAAGTTTATATATATTTTAATACTATTACCTTCTCTTAAAAATCTATACTATCCAAACTAAAAACTAATAGCGTACCTCATCAATCGCTATTTGGCTCATATTATTTTGTAAGAAACTAAAATCGTTTGTTGTAACCGTTCCATCAAAAGTGCAATCTCCATTTAGGTAGGCATTATTGGCACTTGTTTCATATAATACATTAAAGTCTTTGTAAGTCAACACACCGTCACCATTGGCATCGCCAGCAATTAATCCATACGCACCTCCGCCTAAGTTTGTTACTTGGTTGGTTGTTCCATTTATATTATTAGCATTTTTAAAACTAAAGGAATTCGTATTGGGTAATTGTACCGTTGTTTCGCTCATTACATCTATGTGATTTCGGTGTCTTAGTGTGATATAGTAAGCTGTATTAGCAATTATATTTTCAAGTTTCACCCCATTTGTAACCCCATCAGCATCTACAATACTTCCATCCGACAGTATTAAGGCAGCATGACTTTCTATAATGGTATTGCTGTTATTGGCATCTCTAATTTCTACCAATATCCAATCTACTGTATTAGTAGGTATGTTATTAGGTAATGTTTCGGTTCCGTTATAGTTCCAGGGTGCTGCCGAGTAAGGTTGACTTTGCGGCAAGAGATTATCATTGTATAAATTGGTATTCATGGAGGAAGTAAATGTATTGTATGCCCCTCCTAGCCAAGCATCAAGTACTACAAGTTCCGCTTCGTTCCCTGCCTCAATATTAAACGATTTTATATCAGAAGCGGTAAATGCTCCCCCACTTAATAATATGTTACCATCTATATCCTTTAGTTCGTAAGAACCATTTCCATAATCACAACAAATACCATCACCATAAAAATCGCCAATAAAAAACTCGTAGCAACCGCTATTGTTTAGGGTAATTGTTTCAGTATATAACTGTTCATTAGGCAAAGAGTTTGCGCTAGTAGGGGCGGTAGTTCCACCTGTTCCAATATTAGTTGTGCCTACTCCTTCATTCCCTCCCGATGCATACACCGTACTATTTTCTCCTCGTATTTCCCAATAAGTTTCTGCACCATATTGATCGGTTAGTAACTCAAGCGTTACTTCGTTTGAACGGGCCGTTGCAACCCCCAAAACTTGCGAGAAGTTATTATTACCAGCAGCAGCATCGTTTGGCACACTAATAGCAAATACCACCTCCTCGGTTCCTTCTAGCATTACAGTACCCAAACTCACTTCTGTTGTAGCATCTGCATTTAAACTTCCAACCCAATTAGTAGAGGCGATAACACTTCCATTAACACTAGCCGTTATAGTTGCTTGTGTAAGCGTAACCCCTCCTGCATTTTGTATAGATACTGATAAAGCCAAATTCTGATTGTTACATGTAGCAGCACTACCAGTATAAGCTACAATAGCAGCATCAATAGTTGTTGGATTTGCAGGACAGTTTTGAAAATAAGTATACACCTCCGATGTATTTGGCTGTGCTAGGTCTTCTATTTGTCGGTTAGGACAGATAGCGTAAATAGTTGGAAATCCAGTAACACCATAAGTTAAAGCCAAGGCTTCCTGATCATCTACCATAGGATAAGGCGTTCCCGCTGTCCAATCGCCCAAAGTACCTCCCCCTATACCTTGCAACTGAGCAAATGTTGTAAAATCATCTACTTCTATAGAAAATACCATTATTTCATCTGTACCATTAGGTCCGTACATATTGTAAGCATCTTTTAATGCACCATCTTCATGATACCACCAACAAGGCTCGCACCAAGTAGTAAAAAAATCAATAACAACTGTTTTACCTTCATCTAAATAATCGTACAAAGTGTGCGAGTTACCATCAATATCAGTAACCGTAAAATTAGGTGCGGTTGTAGGAACTTGCGCATAAATACTATTACAAAGTAATAGCCAAAACAAAGTAATTAAAGCAAAAGTTTGTTTCATAGTGAATGTGTTTTTGATCCATAAATATTGAGGGTATTTATTTAAATTTAAAAAATTAAACAGTATATAATATTACAAATGAGTTTTTAATCATTTAAAGAGCCAACCAGTTAAGGGACAAACACTTATTTATTTTCCGTCTCTTAACAAAGCTGTTTCAATACTACAGTTATGTATTTTACTATCAATCCATGCAAATAAATAGTTGCTGTCGAGTTCGGTGTACTTTACAATATCTTGGGGTAAACTTTTTAATTCTTGTGCTAGTTTTTTAAATAAAATCATTTGTTTTTTTTGCTCCTTTGTTTTTCTAAAACGGTTTAAATATTTTATCAATATTATTTCAATGTAATTTTCTTTACTATTTCTCTTGTAGTTATAATCGAATGAACGAACAGAACTTACAAATAAACTGTTTATTTCTTGCTCAAAGAAAATTATAATTTCATACAAACTTATTGTTTTTGATATTATATAATTTTTTAAAAAAACAGGTTTTAATTTAAGAATGTTTATATATTTTTGAGCTTTGTCAAGCCAAGATTTATGCATACATAATCTGATTAAGGAAAAATAAAGTCCTCCTAAAACACTTATTTTTACGTGCTTACCAATCAACTCTTCATCTTGTGTAAATGCTAATAAATCATTTTGGGTAACCTCACTAAGATTTAAGTAAGTATAAAAATCAAATAAGCGACGATACTTTAATGCTAAAAAGTTGATGTTTTCTACTGGCGTTCTCAGATCTAGCGAATCAATTAAGGCTAAAGCTTTTAAAGCATGGTCTTTTTTCTTTAATAGCGTGAAAATATAAAAACATTCAATACTATGTTTGCTTAGGTGAGTAGCTACAAAATCTGATTTTCTAGCAGAAATTAAATTAAAGTATTTATTCGCGAAATCATTAGCCTCCTCTGTTTTATCAATATAAGAATTAACAATGCTTCCTAGCCGATAATAAGATGCAATTACTCTAGTAGGCAATGCTTGTTGTTCCTTTTCTGATAATTGGAAAATTTCATGCCTACTTAGCATATTCATGTAATTGGCTGCGTCTGCTTCATCCTTAAAATCATAGAGCATTACTTTTGAATTAAAAGTAAAATTTAAATGCCAAAACTTTAGCGTTATACCAATTGATTTATTCAAATCTATTAGTTCCAAATAAGATTTTTCTATCTCGGTATAATTGTATTTTAATATTTCATACACGTTTGTTTCTAGGATTATAATTGCTTGTAAAAGCACAAAATATTCTTTTGTATATAAAATAGGTTTTATGTCGTTAATAATTTTCAAAGCCAATTCGGGCAAATTTCTTCTATATAATACTTTTGCTTGCTTTACTTTATCCCAAAGCAAATCTCTTTCTAGTTTACTTTGAGATGCTAAAAAATTTAAAAGTTGCTTGTAAAGAAAATTCTGTAATTGTGTTTTATTTTTATACAGTTGTTGTTGTTTTAAGACCTCATTAATTGCCGCACTATCAAAAGTTTTTATCGAAAAATAGATACCAAGCAATTCATCATATTTATTTTTATTGCTTTTATATTTATTTAAATATAACCTAAACAAACGTTTTTCGTTTTTGCTTAATGTTTTTATAAGTTGATGCAATTTTCTTGAAGCCATAAAATAAGTTTATAAAATTAGACCTGTTCCCTATAGGGTTAGATGGATAAAAAAACATAAAATAATTACACAACCAAAATTAAAGTTCTAAATGAGATAAAAAAAACAATTTTTACCCTGTCTAAATCTTGAGGAACAAGTCCATTTTTTAACTTGGTATAAAATTACTAGGAAATTCACACAAAAAACAATAGAAATGGAGATATTACTAGAACGACAAAAAAAGTGAAAATTTGACAAACAACCCATTTAAACGCTTGATAATCAGATATTTAAAATTCAACTCTCTGCCTGAAAATACTCTTCTTTTATGTTTTTTTGTCCTTTTTCGACAATATTTACCTACTTTTTTTATCTAAAAAAATGATATTTTGGAGATGTTATTTTAAATATGCTTTTTGTATTAAATTTTATCATTTATGAGAAAAAATAAAAAAAAGTACCCTTTTTTGATAAAGTTTTGCTTGGGAAAATTGTCGCATTACGCCTTAACTCTCAATATAAAAGCCTATATTTGTTAACATTTACACAAATCCTACCTCTACCTAAAAAGCTACTTTTCCCTAAAAATCGCATATAAAACCCACCACCGTATATCTTCCCAAAACCAGTTACATAATTAGCATTAAGGAATACCTATACCTTATTTAAAAGTAAAATTCATTTATAATAAACAACACAACATTCTATAAAATTTATTAAAAACACTTATATTATTATGACTATCCTATCAAAAAAAGCATTTTTGCTGCTTTTTTGTACATTATTTTCTAGTGTACTATTTGCACAAGATGCTATTAGAACATGTGGCACAGATGCACACATGGAACAACTCCTACAAGACGAAGATTACAAACGATTGCACGAAGAAGCAACCGAACAAAGATTGCAGCTTAACCAAAATGCGGTTGACCCTCAGTTTCGACAAGACATGGCTTGCTCTAGTACCATTATTTTACCAATGGCTATACACTACCAAGGTTTGCCAAGTAGTTATAACGCAGGTTGTTTACGAGCCTTAGCCCTCGAAGCTGTTGAAGCTTTAAACGAAGATTACAATGCCCTTAATTCGGATATTTCAAACTGGTCAAGCGTAGCTTCTTCTTTTTCTATTAATGGTCCTGGCGAATCCTGTGTAGAGTTTTGCTTGGCTACACAAAACCATCCTGCTGGCTATGGATTAAGTAATGGTGATTATGCAATTACTTACAATGCCACCTCTGGCGATCAAGTTAGCGCATGGTCTGGTTATATTAATATTTTTATTACCGATCTTGAAGATGATGAATTAGGGTATTCTCCGCTTCCAGGTTCGGGTAATGGAGATGGGGTTGTTATTGATAGGGATTATTTTAGTAGAGGGGGCGGCTGTGCTACCTCTGGTGTTTCCCCAACATTTCCTTTTAACTTAAACCGTACGCTTACACATGAGTTAGGACATTATTTAAATTTGCCTCATGTTTGGGGAAATGGCGGTTGTGTTTCTGATGACGGCATTAGTGATACACCTAGCCAAAGTATCCCATATTATGGTTGTGCTTCTTTAGGGGCAAGTACAACAAGCTGTAGCTCACAAGATATGTTTATGAACTATATGGACTATGCAAACGATGCTTGTATGTATCTAATGACTCCGGGGCAAGCACAAGTCGTTTACACTCGTGCCAATACCTTATCTAATATTTTACATAGTCATACAATAGTATGTGCCTCCCCTACCCCACCTGTTGCCAGTTTTACGGTAGGTAACACAAGCATTTGTCCAGGCGGTACGGTTACTTTATCAAGTACTTCCACTAATAGTCCATCTTCTTTAAGTTGGACTTTTTCTGGTGCGGGTGTTTCTCCTACCTCTTCTACTAGTGCAACTCCTAGCATTACGGTGAGTAGTTCTGGTACGGTAACCGCTACTTTAAACGCTAGCAATAGTGCTGGTAACGATTCAGAAACCCAAAGCATTAGCATTACTGTTTTACCTGCTAATGACCCAGCTTGTTCTTCTACAACTCCCCCTTGTACTTCTTTTACAGGCGGCCCTTATAATAACCAGGGCGATTTAGATGTTGCAGGATGCACAGGTGCATTTGTAGAAGCCAACTACCTAGCATGGGCTAACGAAATTTACTTTTCTGAAGTACAAGCAGGAGGCAATTATACTTTTGATATTTGCGATGGTTACTCCGCAACTACCTGGGGAGGCGATGCTGAAATTACCGTAATAGAAGGTGGTACCATTGATGTAACAGATGTTATAGGAGGAACGGTATTAGCAGTAGCTACAGGTTGCTCGGTTAGTTTTACCGCCACTACCGATGGAATTATTTTGTTGATTATCGCTTTGTCTGGAGACTGTGGAGGAGCTGTTATTGAGACAGGTAATGGCTTACCTACCCTAACAACCAATTCTGGTGTTTCTTGTGGCGGTTGCCCTGATACGGTTTGTGACGTAGGAGAAGATTATTGTACTTGCCCTACTGATTGCCCCTGTGATGATCTAGCAGTATTTATTGACTTAACCACTGACCCCGACACTCCAACAGGTAGTGCTACCCCTTTCGCTTACTGCGAAGATTTCATTTTGGTAAACGGTGAAAACCCCAACCCAGAAGTACTATATGTGCCTGTAGCAGTAAGTGGTCAAGACTGTTTAACTTATGATATAAGTAGCACACATGGCACTTTATATGGCTCTGACGTTACTGGTAATTTTGCACCTATTACCACTATCCCTAACTTAACTATTGCTTGGTTACAAATAATACAAGCAGATATTGATGCGTCGGGTGGTAATACAACCATTACTTTTGATGGCGATAATGGCAACTGCGTATCTAGTTTAAGTATTAATTGGGCTAGTGTTACTAATTATGCAAGTTCAGTAGCCGCTACTTGTCCATCTGCCGCTGCACCTACTACCCTAATAACTTGTTGGTTAGAAGGAGCTTGGGATACAGGTACTGAGCAAATGACTCTTTTACGTACTGCTGAAATACCATTAATTCAACCCTTTAATCGTCCGCCATGGAATTATGGTGGCAATGAAACCGTAACAAGTATGCCTGCAAATATTACCGACTGGGTGCTCATAGAACTATTAAATGGCACCGCAACTATTGAAACAAAGGTAGGTTTACTAGGCAATAATAGTGTAGTTTACGATTTAACAGGTGCTAATAACATTAGCTTCAGCAACTCAGGAACTTACAATGTAATTATTAGAAGTTACAATCATTTGGATGCGATTACCGCAAATCCAGTAGCCATACCTGGCACGGTTGACTTTACCGATGCGGCGAATGTAATGATGGGTACTAACCAATTAAAACAATTGGCTACCAACGAATGGGGGCTATATGCTGGCGATGCTACTGGCGACGGTGTAATTAATGTATTTGATTTTAACGCTTATGCCTTTGAGTTAAATGGTGTAAACGATTATTACCAAGCAGATTTCGACTTAGATGGCAATGTAAGTGTAAACGATTTTAACACTTACCTCTTAAATTCTACTGTCATAGGAATATCAGAAATTAGATACTAACGGCAAATAGTCTATTGATAGACACATTAAAAAACAAGCCCCTCACGATTATATAACAAAACTGTGAGGGGTTTTTTTTATGTGTAAGTTGCTTATTAATAATGAGTATTGAAACAAGTTGGTATCAGGCGAGGTCTAACAAATAGTTAAAACCTTACATAAGTACGGTTAATTCTTGATAGCTAGTAAATAAAAAATCTAAAAAAATAAATTTTGTTGGATATTAAGGCATGGAAATCTGGTAAATTTTCCCTAATTTTGATGCACCTCTCAATTGCACTCACCATATACTAGAAATACTATTACACAATTAATAAAAATATTTAATTTAATTACCTTCTCAAAAAAAAGATTATGAAGAAACTTTTAAACATTTTGCTATTAACAATGATAGTAGGACTCTTTGCTAGTTCTAGTTCGTTGATGGCACAACCGGCTAACAACGATTGTGTAAATGCCGAAGATATAAGTAATGCCTTTGACGATTCTGTTGCTAATAGCTGTGCGGTTCAAGTAATGGGACCTTTTAGCAATGTTGGTGCTACTGTAGCTGCAGATGAGATTACTATAACAGGCTTAACTGGTACAGAAACAAGCCCTAGTGGTGGTGGTTGTTGTTTATGTGAGGCTAATACCGCTGCTGGCGATTTACAAGGAACTGTTTGGTTTAGTTTTACTCCAGCAAATACGGGCGATTACTTTATTGAAGCTATTGCACAAAGTAGTAGTAATGGCTGTGGTGGCACACTAGGCACCTTTGAAGACACGCAGTTAATAATTTATTCGAGTAGTGACGGTACTTGTGGTGGTTTAACCTTTGTTGATTGTAATGAGGATGGACCAAGTTCTGCAGGTGCGTTATATCCTGCAGGCTTATCTGTCAATCTTACAAGTGGTACTACTTACTATATGATGGTTGACGAGTACGCAGCATTAGAAGGTGGCGAGTTTTGTGTAGAGGTAACCTCTCAAGCTTGTGCAGTATGTCCAAACAACAACTGTGAAGCTGGCGAAACGTATGCAACTTGTCCAGATGATTGCCCTTGTACTGTAGAGGGTAACTTTATAACTTGGGATCCTGCTGGCGGAGCTGCTGGAACTGGTGGATATGCTCTTTCTGCTGCTCCAGTAATCTTTTGTGCAGAAGATGTTCCAGTAGAAAATGGTTTAAACCCTAGCCCAGAAGTTGCCTACATCATGCTAGTAGTTGCTGGCGAATCACTAACAGATGTCGATGGCAATGGTAGAGGAGAATATGACATCACCACTACCGAAGGTACCCTTTATGATACTGGTGCTACTCCAGCTATTACAACTATGGCAGAAGACAATTTCATCTTTTATTTAACAGTAACACAGGCAGATATTGACGCTGCTGCTGGTGGTATTACCTTTGTAAGTGTAAATGGCGATGCTGGCGCATGTGTTTATACCTTTGGTATTAACTGGCCTGTAGATGTTACAGGTTCTTCAGACATTGCTTCTTTATGCCCTGGCAATACTGCTTGTGGCGACAACATCTGTGATGCTGCTATTAGTGAAGATTTTTGTACTTGTCCTAATGATTGTACCGCTGACTGTGCTGAATTAGTAGGTGTTTTTGCAGCTTGGGATGGTGCAGGATGGACTGGTTCAGCAACTCCTACCGCTTATTGTGCAGAACCAACTACAGGTGAGGCTTTCCCTACTGGTGATTCGTATATTCCTTTTGCAATTTTTGGTTATGATTGCTTAAACTATAACCTTACCTCTTCTGCAGGAACTGTTTACAGATATGACGGCGTTACTGCTGGTTCGGTAGCACCTAATTCAAGCGTTCCTGATGCAATTATAGCTTATTTAGCTATTGCTGAATCAGATTTAGCCGCAGGCCCTATTACTATTACTGCTGTAGATTCGGATACAGGTCAAAGTTGTTCAACTACTTTAGAAATTAACACGGTAACGCCTGTTTATACCAACTTATTAGACATCTTACCTGGTGCAGAAGCTCCTTGTGGTGCTGACTGTGGTACACCATTTACCGTTACTGCTTTCGAGGTATTCTCTAACGAATCTTACATTTTACCTGGTGTTATTGCTGGTAACAGCTATATCGTAGATATTTGTACTGGTACTGGCGCAGGTTCTTGGACTCCAGAACTTAGTGCAATCTCTCCTAATGGTACGGTTGACGGAACTTCTGGTGGTAACTGCTCTTTAAGCTTTACTGCTAGTGAAGATGGCGACTACATTATTCTTATAGAAGAGCAAGGTGGCTGTTTTGGTGCTACAAACCCAACTGATAATGGTAACTTAACCGTTCAATGTGATGATAGCGCAAGTGCAGCAGTTTGTCCTAACAGATTAGCCATATTAGTAAACTTAGAAGGCATTTATGATGCAGCAGGCGATACCATGTTAAATACTTTTGCAGCAGTTGAAGCATTTCCACTAGCGCAACCTTATAGTGGTATGCCTTGGAACTATGCTGGTACAGAAGCAATTGCTAGTGCAGGTGATGCAAGTAGTATTTTAGTTGACTGGGTATTAGTAGAGTTATACGATCCTGCTACAGGTATGCTTTCAGATAGCCAAGCTTGTTTATTAACTACTAGTGGTATTATTATTGGTACAGATGGTTACACACCACTTTTCAGCCAAGCATCTTCTGATAAACACCTAATTGTACGTCACCGTAATCACGTTGATATTGTAAGTAATCTTCCTGTAACTATTCCTGGTGGAATTGATATGACAGACCCGCAAAATGTAATGGGTGGTACTGGCCAATTAACCGCTGTAGGTACTAGTTTTGCAATGAATACTGGCGATGGTAACGGAGACGGCGTTATTACTTATGCTGATTTTAATGCTTATACTGGTAGTGATATGACTCCAAATGTTTATTCGCCTGGCGATTATAGTATGGATGCCAATATAACCATTGATGATTACAACGCTTATTACAACCATGTTACACACATTGGTTTAGACATTATCCGCTATTAAACAATACTATTTACTAAGCTTCGGCTTTTTAAATAATTGATTATATACTTTATGAAACTCCCTTGTGGCTACGGCTGCAAGGGAGTTTTTTTTAGGTTTGATTAATGGTATTAACACTCAACATTCAGCTAAAAAATTGATTAATTAACGTGAACTAGCGATTAACTTGGTGAATCACTTAATTGTGCGACCTCAGCGAGGTCACACAATGTTTACAATTAAGTTAATCTCTAGTTCACGTTTAATTAGTAGGGATTGGACTGTTGCGAAAATTGAAGATTTACCCAATCGGCAATATCATTTTCGTTGATTAATTCCATGCAATTAAAATGTTTTTTAGGACATGCCTTATAGCCCAATTTTGAGCAAGGACGGCATTTTAATCCTAGTATTTGCATTATTTTTTGTGGGGCTGCTGCTGCTTTTGGCAAATAAGGATACATGCCGAATTCGGGAATGGTATTGCCCCATATAGACACCATTTTTTGGTTAAATGCCGCTGCTATATGCATCATTCCTGTATCGTGGCTTATAACTACTTGTGCTTGTTTTGCTACCGAAGCCGACTGGTTTAAGTTTAACTCGCCACAAGCATTAACAATGGTTTGATGCGCTGCTAACTTGTTGCTAATTTGTTCGGCATTGGCAATATCGGCTTTACCGCCGCCTAGCAAAACAATGGGTGCGGCAAGCAACTCGCAAAGGTTAATGAGCTTGTGATTGGGCATTTTTTTGGTTGCTAAGGATGCACCTATTGCTAAGGCAATATAAGGCTGCTGCCCAATTGTAGGAAACCGAGTGGTAATAGCAATCTCGTCTTTAGGAGCAATAAAATAATCTAATCCTTTGCCATCATTTACAATATTAAAGGGGGCGTTTGCTACGGTTTTAAGATAGCGGTCAACAATATGGCTATTGGGTAGGCGATTGTATTTAAAGGTGGTCATCAGCCATTTTTCGATATTTAATTTATAGAAAGATTGGCTAGGCACTTTTAAGGCTTTTTTGAGGAGCCAAGTACGTTGATTGTTGTGTAGGTCAATAATATAATCGAATTTTTCTGCTCGTAAGGCAGGGGTTTGCTGGCTTAAACTAGCAGCAGGGTCGAGCAGGTGTACCTTATCAATATAAGGGTTTGCTTGTATGGTAGTGGCAAATTGTTTTTTTACGAGGTAATGAATACTTACATCGGGCTTTTGTTGTTTTAGGCAACGCACTACGGGGCTTGTTAACACAATATCTCCAATAGAACTCAACCTAATGATTAGTATTTTCATGTTTGTTTGGTGTTTAGTACTTGCGAAGCATAATAATACAAAAAGGGAATCAATCTGTAAAACGATTGATTCCCTTTTATTTTTATTAAATTATACAGCCCCCTAGTATCCGCCTGTAAAAATGTCTGTTTCTTGTAGTTTCATTTGCATGGGCAGCAGGTCAATTTCGTCCATGACTTTACCATCTTGTAGTACATCAATACGGTTCAGCATGTATACTTCTCCTTCGGTATTGTAGCGGTAAATAATACCAAACTGTTTCGATACCAAGGCATAATTACCCAATCCCGTGCCTTTGTTTTTCATATCGCTGCCAAATAATTTGTAAATAGTGCGTTCGTAGCCTCTAAAGGGCACGCTTGTTTCGTAGAGTTTTCGCACAAAGTTTTCGCCCATTATCCACTCTTTTTCTGAGCTTTTAAACTTAGGGAGTAATACATATACGAGTGAATCGGTATCACGGCAATGGTAAGACACGCATTTTTGATTAGAGTATTCAAAAACGGCACGGTCGTTATTAAAAAATATCATGGTATCAATATAAACGGATTGATCGCCCATGCTGGCCATATTGGTCCAGTATCTTATTTCATAAATAGCACCTGGCAAGTACTCTTTATTATTTTCTCCACCACCTTGTTGACCAAAAAGGCTTAAAGGTATGTACATCAAAAGCGTAGCAAAAAATAATAATTGTATGTTTCGCATAAATCAATAGGAATTTATTTAGTAAAAAATATTGTTTCAGGAGTGTTGTATTGTAGCCATTCTATAATGATGGCTAAGTAGTCTGTCAAGTTAATAGTATCGGTTATTTTGGCGATTTTTGCTCTCTAGCGGCGTTGCAAATACCCGTCGTAGCTAAGGCTATGACTGCGTTTTGCGCCTTGCTAGGAAACAAAACTCACTCAAAAGTAACTCGACACTATTAACTTGACAGACGACTAAGTTTATTTTACAAAGATATTTTAAAAATTGCATAATCAATAATAGAAAATGGCGGATTGCTCTAAAAATAGACTTTATTGTTATTAAAGCCGCTATTTAAGTAGTTGGACACAAATAATCGTCATTATTAACCGAGCTATTTTTTTGTTAGACAAGGCACAAAACGCAGTCATAGTAGTAGCTATGGCAAGTATTTGCAACGCAATATAACGGAAAAAGAGCCAGTTAAGAATGTATCGCTTATTTTTGTCCGACTACTTATAAGCATAGCATTGCCAAAAATTAGTGTAGCTAGTTGGTATTAAAACGGAGGTAAGTTAGTATAAATGGTATTGGTAGGTGTATTTTATTAATAGTTGTTGTTAGTTGTTGCTTGGCCAAAGATAAAAAATTAAACCCAAAACATCAACTTAGGCATAAAAATAAGTGCGCCAATTACTACGGCCACTACACAAGCAATTACAACTGCTCCTGCGGCAATATCTTTGGCTTTTCCTGCTAAAGGGTGGTAATCGGGGCTTACTAAATCTACCAGTACTTCTATGCTCGTGTTAAAAGTTTCGGCCATTAAAACCATCCCTATTGCAAACGCAATCAAACACCATTCTATTATGGATAAGCCGCATAAGCTACCTAAAATTACAATAAATATCGTCGCTACTAAATGCACATGCATGTTGTGTTCTTCCTTTACTACACACCATAAGCCATTAAATGCATGACCAAAGCTTTTTATTTGGCGACTAAGAGAAAACGTTTTTTTTAGTTTGTTCAAGCTCATGACTATTGGTTTAGGGTTAAATGCAAACATAAAAATACCCTTAAATATACACTTTTTAGGGTGTAAATTTAAAGGTATTCATTGGCTATTAAATTTATGCAGTATCATTTAATATTTAGCAGCCTTTTTAAGGATTTTACATATTGTGCAAATGCATCCTTGCCTGTAAGCGTTACTCGATAAGAGGTATTGGGACGTTTGCCAATAAACTGTTTTTTTACTTCTATAAATTTTTTGCGTTCTAGGGAGGCGGTATGACTGGCTAAATTGCCATCTGTAACGCCCAGTTGTTTTTTGAGGGTATTAAAATCAACCCAATCGTGACTCAATAATATGGACATAATAGCGATTCTTACTCGGCTATCAAATGCCTTGTCCATTTCGTTAATAATATTTTTCATTGCTTAAGATGTGGTTTTAAAGTTTGGTAATGAATAAACCCCTTATAGCTAGTAATTTATACAAGGTTAAGAAGTTATTTTTTTTCCATTACTTAATATGAAACAAAATGCTTTGAACAGTAAAGTCGGGTGTCCGTAACATAAACATTAATAGTGTAAGTATTATCACATTTAAACCATTTTTTATTATTGAAAGGGATATTGGGAGGATGAAAAGCTGTTATAATAGGTGATTGGGAAATGCTATGTAACATAACGCAATAAGCCTTAAAATAGTTGCATTCTTGTTTGCAAATCACCTACTTTTCAGATACTCTTTTTACTAGAAAGTTTAATATTAAAAGGTACTTTTTACTTAAAAGTAATTCTTTTAGCAGTTTAAAAGGTGCAAATTTAGGTGTTGCGAAATGGTTAAATTGCCAAAAGAATTACTTGCTAAATAGTCGTAAAAGGTAGAAGGTACGCTTCGGTTT
>JAHDBT010000053.1:0-3599 GCA_020630215.1 Bacteroidota bacterium | reverse complement strand
GCTTCGGTTTCGCTATTTATTCGCCAGTTTTTTAGTGTGGGTTAATCAATTACCTACAAACTCATGTAGCGAACAGTCTTTCTACATTATACAAAAATACGTTCTACAAAAGTCTAAAAATGTCGTTTTAAAAAATTCATGGTGTTAACATTTTTAATTTTTTGGAGCAGTTCTGCTGGAGTGTATCCAAACCAAAGGTCTTGTTGGTATTCGTAGTTTTGGAGGTAATCAATAAGGTCTTGTGCAAGTTGGTTCATGCTGCTCATGTCGGCGTAATAATCAATGTGGTTAATAATGCCATCGTAGTCAGAACCCAAGGCAATAATATCCCAACCGCCTTTATGTCCTACGGCTTTTACTGCCTGAAAAACGGTGTCCCAAATAGCTTTCACAAATGCTTCTTTGCGTTTATTGGGATTAATTATTTGTTGAATTTCCTTTAATTTTTGCGGACTAGACAACAAACCTTTATCTAGCATAATGCCCATTAATCCGCCCGACCGATAAATCATTTTTATATCCTCATCACACATGTTCAGGCTCCAATTGTTAAAGGGCGAGTTTTTCATTTTTTTCATTTTGTCTCGCTCATTGGTTGCGGCTTCAAAGGTATCAAAACCACTAACTCCTGTATGGCTACAAACTACTGGAATGGGGTCTTCGGGATGAATTTGATTGTAGCAGTTTACAAACTGGTAATACTCTTTTCGTCCTTTGGCACTCATGTGTTTCACATCAATAATAATACGGCGGCCATTTTTGCGAGATAGCAGTTCAGCAATTACATGCCATCCTAATTCGGTAATGCCCTTGTTCATCCCTTTACGTTGGTTAAGGATGGTGTGTATGGGCGATTTAAAGCTGCGTGCTTGTCCGCACAGTTGATTCCAAAAATGATGGGATAAATTAACAAATACAGGGGGAAACTCCCAAGCCTTTACGGTTGCAATATTTTTGCTTAGTATTTTTTTGTGTTGTGCTAGTGGAATTTTTGCAGTTAAATTAGTACCACATCCAAAAACATGTCCTCCTTCTATGGTGGTAATAATGGCAATATTACTTTCGCTTTGTTGGAGGGTGTTTTGCAAAGCATTGTAATTGGCTACTAGTTTATAGTTGTGTTTGCCACAGGGCGAGTTTCCTTGCGAATTTAGTAGGCATTGGTATTGCTCTTGTAGCTTTACAAAATAATCTCGGTTTTTACGTGATTTTTGCAAGCGTTTTTTATGTACACCTGTAACGGTACGCATTAAATCGTCGCCACCTTTTTTGCCTACTAATAAGCCTGGCACTCTGCGTATCTTTACAAATCCTTCTTCTACAGGATATAACGAGTCGAAAATAACTCGCACGTTTCCTTTGGCTGCTGCGTAGAAATTGGTTTGCGATTCTTTGGCAATATCTTTGGTTTGCATTCTGGCCCAACGTCCTATTTTGGTATTAATATTTTTATTGGATTTGTTAGGCCAATAATTCACCAATTTATTGGGAGACGTACGATTGTATACTCTTAAAGTTGGATGGCAGTGTATGTCTGCAAAAAAATTGTTTTGCTCACTCATGTAAATTAAATCTTTTTTCTCTTCTATGAAACGTCAAGCGATTTTATTGTTAAATGGCTGTTTATCAGATTATTAACTCAATCTTCTTACAATATCACTTTACTTCATAAAATTAATAGTTATTGAAAATAAGAGTGGTGTTATCTTTCTTTTCAAAAAAACTATTTGCTGCTCAACAGCATTCCTCCGTCCATATTAATGGTGGTGCCGGTTATCCAGCTAGCCGCATCGCTTAGTAAAAAAGCTATCATATTGGCAACATCTATTGGTTCGCCAAAACCTAGCGGATAATGTTTTTCGTAGGCTTCCATTCCTTCCTTGGTGCTAACGGCTTGGGTTTGGTAAAAAATGGGTGTTTTTACTAATGCAGGGGCTATACAATTGGCTCGTATTTTTTGGTGAGCAAACTCAATAGCTACCGTTTTACTAAACGCTTCGAGGGCGGCTTTAGTACTTACATACAATCCGCCACCTTTGTAAGGATGCTGGCTTGATATAGACGATAAAAATACCAAAGAGGCACTTTTTGCCAGCTTTTTTTTGCGAGCGCATTGGGCAGTTAGTAATACTGGGGCGGTATAATTAATGGCAAAGACTTCTTGTATTTGTTTGTTGCCAATAAACTTAATAGGATAAGGTTTTACAATGCCTGCACTGTGTACCATACCATGTAATTGTGGTAATTGACTAACGAGATTTTGCAGCTCCGTTTCCTTGGTAAGATCCATGCTAAAAATTTGATGCTGTTGGGTTTCCTTTTCTATAACTGCTAGTTGTGCTAGAGTTTGGTTAAGGCGTTCTTTATTGCGACCTACTGCTAGTACGCTTGCTCCTAACTGGCTTAACAGTACAGCTGTTGCTTGCCCAATGCCAGAAGATGCACCAGTTACTAGGATGTTTTTATTTGTTAAGTCGATCATTTTTTTTTAGTTGCTTTTCCTACAATTCTAAAACGGGTAAACATACAATTTGGTTGAGGGAAAGGGTTACTGAACCCCAAGATAAACCCACCCCAAAACCGGCTAGTAATACTGATAGGTTTTGCTGGCTTACCGCTGTTTGCAATTGCGAAACAATGGTTAAAGGAATAGATGCCGAACTGGTGTTGCCGTATTGATGAATAGAATAGGGTAATTTGCTTTTATCGAGTTTTAGTTTTTTGGCAATGGTTTCGTTAATGAGTTTATTGGCTTGGTGAAATAGGTAGTAATCGTAATCGGATAATTGTGTTTGGGTATAGTTTAGCAATGCGTTAATATTGGGCATTACCTCTCGCAAAGAAAAATTAAACACCTCAAATCCATCTAAAACCAAATTGCGCTGATTGCGAATAATGCCAGGCGCAATGGTTACGTCTTTAAAGGTATTTTCATTAATTGGATTTCTAGTTGCGCCATCCGGAATCATAATGGTTTGGTAGCCTTTGCCATCACTTTGCAAATTAAAATGCATAGGAGGCACATCGGCTTGCCATTGTAATGCAGTTGCCGTACCTGCATCCCCAAAAAGCGGATAGGTGGTTTTGTCTTTTTTATTAAGCGAAGAAGTAGATTTATCGCCTACTAATAAAAGGGCTTTTTTTAAATGCCCGCCCGCAGCAGCTAACATGCTGCCAATTACAGATAAGCCATACACATATCCCGAACAGCCTAGGTTTACATCAAAAGCAAGACATGTTTTTTTAAGTTGCAGGCGTTCTTGTAAAATGATGCTGGTGGCAGGCACAAAATAATCGGGCGATTGCGATACCATAATTAACACGTCAATATCTGTTGCATCCCATTGCAGTTTTTGCATTAGTTTTTGAGCAGCCACAAAGCACCAATCAGAAGTACATTGTTCGGGTGGACCAACACGTCTGGTTTCTATGCCAATGGTTTTAATTAGCATCTTGCGTTCTTTCTCTGTAAGCCAGTCGTATTCCCAGTTAGATTCCTTGCTTTTGGGTACACAGGCGGCAAGTCCTGCTATACGAGTATGGTTAATGGTAAAAGTGGCCATATTGAGAAAGCTTTTTTTGGTAGATAGTGATTGGTA
>JAHDBT010000644.1 GCA_020630215.1 Bacteroidota bacterium | reverse complement strand
AGTGCAAAAGATCAAGTAGAAATGACGGATTTATTTTTTATGCGTTACTTAGTAATTTTCCGCAGAAAAATTTTAACCCTACGCCCGTAAACTTCATCATTCGATATTCAAAAAAGAAAATTAAAAGGGATGCTGAATAGTAACGAAAATTGTTAAAAGAGTCTTCTGAAAAAAGCCTAGAAATAGTATACCTGATTTAATTTCACCATCCCTTAATGATTCAATACGCAGGTATTTTAGCTCGTAAGATATACTATTTATTTTATAAACAACCTTTTTACAGTAGACTCCACTAAAACTAAAGACATATATTCCCCCTCTCTTCCATAGTAAAATCAAAACTAGTACATTTACATGCCCAAAGCTAGTACATTTCCCAAAATCTCCCTAATTTCATATCCTTTTTATTTATCTAATCTGCTTACCATCATGAAAAAAACCATTTTACCCACTCTTTTACTACTAATAACAAGTGTTTCCCTACTTGCCCAAAACTTATACGATGTAGAAACCCTCCGCACCCTACACATCAACTTTGAAAACCCAAATTGGCACAACCAACTGGTACAAGGATGGCAGGAAGAAAGCGGACATCGAGAAGTAGCGACTTTGCAAATGGATGGGGAGGTGTACGACAGCGTAGCCATACGCTATAAAGGTAACGCTACCTTTTACTTCGCCGAACAAAATGACATTCCTAAATTGCCCCTCAATATTGATATGAACGACCTAAAGGAAGACCAAGAGTTACTAGGTTACAACAAAATAAAACTGGCTAATCTTTTATTCGATCCATCGGCAATACGAGATGTGTTGGGGGCAAAAATTTATGGTGACTATATGCCTACCTTTCAAGCAAACTGGATGAATGTTTATGTAGAAAACCAATATTGGGGTGTTTTTCCCAATACCGAAGCCATTAATAAACCCTTCCTAAAAAAGCATTTCGATTATAAAAATGGCGTTTTATTTAAATGCGATCCTTCCTCGCAATATGGCTCAGGAGAAGAATGGGAATCGCCAGATTTAGCATGGTATGGGGTGGATAGCAGCAATTATTACAACCGCTACCAACTAAAATCAGAACAGGGTTGGGAGGAATTGGTGCAACTAATTGACGCTATTAATAACAACCCTGCCGAACTAGAAAACATTTTGAATGTAGATAGGGCGATGTGGTATTTAGCCGTTTCGCAGGTAACCTGTAATTACGATTCGTACAATGGCTTTTTTATTCACAATTACTATTTGTACCAGCAGAAAGATGGCTTGTTTCAAATACTCCCTTGGGATTTGAGTGAGCTTTTTGTGGGCGTTTTACTAGATGGTGCTGGCCCTGTATCAGGAAACGAAGTATACGAATGGGATATTTTTAACGAAAACGGTTGGTGGGTAGAGGAAGTACCACTAGTAGATGTAATTGCCAATAATCCCATTTACCGCAAGCAATATCTAGCACATATTCGCACCCTTATAGCAGAGGTATTAAACGAAGAAGAACTGCTGCTCACCCTACAAAATATGCAAGCCGTAATAGCGGATGATATTGCCAACGACAATTACTTTTTCTTTGGGATGGGCGACCAGTATTTTGAATCAAACTTAACGAGCAATACCAATGCTGGGGGTTTATCGGCAGCAGGAATTATGCCGTCGGCACAAAAGCGCAAAGCCTATTTAAACAATCACCCCGAAGTGAGTTTAATTCCTCCTAGTATTGACAATGTGCAACGCAATATAGAAACACCACAAGCAGGAGAATTGGTAAACATTACCGCTTATGTAACTAATGGTACGCAAGTAGATTTAATGGTATCAAACAATGGCTATGCTTCCTTTTTTGAGCCGTTTGAAATGTTTGATGATGGCGCACACAACGACGGGGTG
Source organism: Bacteroidota bacterium (assembly GCA_020630215.1). Classification (GTDB taxonomy): domain Bacteria; phylum Bacteroidota; class Bacteroidia; order Chitinophagales; family UBA2359; genus JAHDBT01. The sequence continues at coordinate 1,735 of JAHDBT010000644.1, read as the reverse complement.
GCAGGGGATAATGTGTATGGGGCAGCCATTCCGTTTACTAGCAATGGCACGGTTATTAACTACTACATTAGAGCGCAAAATGCAGATGCCATGATGTTAAATCCGCAACGAGCAGAGTACGAATTTTATGCTTATACGGTAGGGCAAACAACGGCGGTTAATGAACTAGATAAACCTGCAATGCTTATAAATGTTTCTCCTAATCCTTTTAAAGATTGGGTGGAAGTTTCTATTCTGCAAAATCTATCTACCCGACCTTATACTGCAAGCCAAACGGTACTGGTTTATGATGTGCTAGGAAAATTGGTAGATACTCAAATGGCATATTTTGTGGATGGTAGTGCGAGGATTAATTTAGGTGGATTGGATGGTGGGGTTTATTTTTTGGCTATTGGGGAAATGGGGCATATTAAGGTGGTGAAGGAATAGTAATTTTAGGCCTTATTTCCCTTCTTCCATACTGCAATCACCTCTTCTACTTTAGCAAGCGGAATACCCATTGCATTAGCAATAGTTTTTGTCGATAATTCACATAAATAAAATTTCATGATGGCTTGTTTGGTCGCTTCGTCACGAGCTTGTATTTCTTCATTATGGGTTTGCATACCGAATATACTATAAAAGCTCTTACTGCCGAGAACTACAATATCAACACCGACTAAGGAGTTTTAACGCACCGAAACCCATAAACATAGTTATGAAAAGCGGAGGGGCATTTATAGCGATTCGCCGTGCGGCAAAAGTTTGGTTCATTAGACCAAGAACCGCCACGAACAACACGGTAAGTTTTTCCGCTGCTAGAACCTTGTGGGTTATTTTCAGGGCTACTTGCATAATAATCCCTATCGTACAAATCAGCACAAAATTCCGATACATTACCTGCCATATCATATAAGCCTAGCTCGTTAGGTTTAAACCTTCCTACAGGGGCCGTTTTTTTATAAGCATCATTTTGAGATTTAACAGCCCAACGTCCACTACAACTAACATCACAGAAATTGCCATATAAATGCAAATTGCTGGCATCAGATGTCCCGGCATACTTATGTTGCTGTCCTCCACTTCTAGCAGCAAATTCCCATTCTGCCTCTGTAGGCAACCGCTTCCCTTGCCATTTGGCATAAGCAACCGCACCATACCAGGTTACTTCAACAACAGGGTGTTGTTTATAACCTTTTTTAGGCACAAAACGACTGCCCCTTTTTTCAATTAAGCAATCCGCATCGCTTATATACAAGCAAATTTTTCCTTCTTCTGTTTCATTACCTTTGGCCTTTAAAAATTCGCAAAATTGGGCATTGGTCACCTCGTACTTATCCATATAAAAACTATCTAGGGTAACCGTATGTGCTGGTTGTTCATCCTCATCACAATCACTCCCTTGTTCATTCGTACAGCCCATTTCAAAAGTGCCTCCTTGTATATATACCATATCATCGGGAGCCGCATCCACCTGTTTTACTGGTGCTAATTTTTTGTTGGCTACCTTTACATCTTCGTCGCCATTTTGTGTTGGTGTTTGCGCTTGCAAGGCTTGGTTTTTTATTGGAAAAAATAATAAGGCTAACAATAGGATTAGGCTTAGAGCTACTATTTGTTTTTGTTGCATAATTTTATATTTACTTGGTTAATTTAGGTAATTTCAATTGACAAAAAAAAGGAATAAAGTAATTGTCTGGATTTATACTAAACCACATTAGGTTTTGTGCATTTCCATATTTACTATTTTATCTAT
>JAHDBT010000643.1 GCA_020630215.1 Bacteroidota bacterium | reverse complement strand
TAGGAGCGTATTATATTTTTAATAACCAATTGTAAAATCGCAAATTCCAAATAAGCACCAACATTTTAAATCCCCATAATTACCCCTCCATTTTCGCTAATTCCATTTTTTCTAAAAACTAATCGGTTAAAATTCCGTAGGAATGACCGACATGATAGCCCTAGAATTTATTCTAGGGTTTAGATATTAAAAACAAAAACCAAGATTCACAAACCAAGAATCAAAATTCAAAAATGACCAAGCACAATTCCATAAAAGCGTCTATTATTTTGCTATTGGTGCTGTTGCAAAGCATTTTATGGACAGGCAAAGTACAAGCACAAAATGCGATTTCTTTACCCGAAGCAATACAAATAGGATTGGCAAATCATTACGATATAAAAATTGTAGCAGAAGAACAACGTATTGCAAAACTAAACAATCATGTTGGAGAAACGGGTTTGTTGCCAAGTATTGACTTTAATTTGTCGCAGAATAATTATGTGAGAAATGTAAACAATCCGACGGCCTTTGCAAACGGTAATTATACCAATTTAGGCTACAATGCAAGTGTAGATTTAAGCTGGACTTTGTTTGATGGATTTAAAGCACATATTAATAAAAAACGACTAGAGCAATTAGAACAAGAGAGTAAAGGCAATGCACAATTAGTAGTAGAAAATACGATTCACCAAATTATAAATGCCTACTATTTAAGCGTAAAGGAAAAAGAGGTATTATTAATTATACAACAGGTAACCGATATTTCGAGAAACCGTTTTTTAGAAGAAGCTAGAAAAAAAGTATATGGCGTATCGAGCAATTTTGAAGTACTACAATTTGAGAATGCTTTTTTAGCAGATTCGTCGAGTTTTATTATACAGCAAAATACCTACGATGCAGCATTAATGCAATTGTGTATGGCAATGGGAAAAAACGATGGACGTAGTATTACCGTAGCCGAAAGATTAAATTACAAGCATCAATCTTATGCCTACGAAAACTTAAAACACCAGATGATTTCAAATAATCACCTAGTAAAAAACCAGTACATTCAACTACAATTACTCAAGCAAAACCAAGAAATACAAGCAAACAACCGCTACCCAAATTTGAGTTTGCAAACAGGTATTGGCAGAGGTGGCTACAATGTGCAATTTAAAGAGCAACCCTCCACAAAAGGCAGTGATTTTAATGTGTATTTGCAATTTAATTTAAGCTTTAATTTATACAATGGTGGACAAGTAAACCGTGCTATTGAACGTGCAGCAATAGAAGAAAAAATAGGTAATTTAAACCTAGAAAAAATAAAACAACAAATGAGTATGGAGTTAAAACAAACACTCCTAACTTATAATAACCAATTACAAATAGTACAACTCAACCAAAAAATTATCGACAATGCTAAAAAAAATCTAGCCCTAGCAGAAGCCCGTTATAAAAGCGGACTCAGCAGTTTTTTAGATTATAGAAGCATTCAAGAAACGTATATTGAGGCAGTTAACATTAAATTAAATTCCGTATTGTCCTTAAAAAATACAGAAACAATGTTAACCCGATTGGTTGGCGGAATGAGTGAATATCGGTTTTAAATTGCTAATTAAAAAACAATTTGCAAATTCAGCAATTCAACAATTACAACCATTGATAATCATGGTACAAAAAAGTCATTTACATAAAATCCCTTCCTTGGAAACAACACAAAAACAGCAGCCAAAAACCATAGAACATGAATGGCGTGACAGGCATAGCGAAGAAGTGCATGAAATATTGACTTATATTCCTCATTGGATTATTAGATGGGGAATGATGGTTATTTTTTTTAGTGTTGCGATGTTATTAGTCATGAGTTGGATTATTAAATATCCAGATGTGGTAAAGGGACGTGTTACGATTACTAGCAGCAGTTCGCCCGCTAATATTGTAGCACGTACAGGCGGAGCTTTAAAATTATTTGTAGCAGATAAAACGATGGTAGAAGGCGGAGAAGTTTTTGCTTATGTGAAAAATCCTGCTAGGTATGAACATGTGCTAACGCTAAAATCGGAGTTAGCCAATTTTGGGAGAAAAATGAATAGTGAACAGGCAATGAAAAACCATCGTTTTTCGGCTAGTTTAGATTTGGGAGAGTTGCAAGGCGATTACAATGTGCTAGTAGCCAACCTGAAAAGAAATAAAAATACGGTTAATAAAAGTGGTCAGAATTTAGAGCGCAAACAATTTATTGCCCAACAAGCAGCCGAGTATCAAAGCATGAATAATCAGTTGGAACGGCAATTAAGCATGATGGAACGAGAACACCAACAAGCCGTAGATTTATACACACATCGCTACCAACCGTTGTTTCGTTCGGGAGCTATTTCTTTAGTAGAATTGGAGAAGCACGAGAAAGCTATTTTCGATAAATTAAAGGAAGTCGAAAGGGTGAAATCTTCGGTAAATCAAAATAATTCGCAAATAATTACCCTCAATAAACAAGCGCAAGAACTCGATTTTGAAGTAGAAGTAGTAGAAGTCGATAACAGTGATGCGATTCATGTAGCCTACACCAAATTATTGAGCCAAATTGCTATTTGGGAACAATCTTATTTGCTAAAAGCCCCTATTGGAGGGCAGTTAAATTATATAAAATTTAACAAAGATAATATGTACATAAAATCGGAGGAGGAAGTGGCTAATGTAGTGCCAACTGCCGCTACCCAAATGTTTGGCGAATTATTAGTGCCTACCTACGGTTCGGGAAAAGTAAACGAAGGACAAAAAGTATTAATTGACTTAGACAGTTATTTTAAAAAGGAATTTGGCTTAGTTGTAGGGGAGGTGCAATCGGTAGCAAGCATTAATACGAATGATGCTTATAAGGTAAATGTATCGCTCCCAAACGGTCTCCTTACTACCGCCGAAAAAGAATTAACGTTTAAGCACGGCATGGAAGGTAATGCCGAAATTATTACCAAAGATATACGTCTATTGCATCGTATTTTTCATGAATTTAGAGTTTTGTTGGAATAAAGAGGGGGGGGATTTTTGATTCTTGAAATTTGATTTTGATATGCTGACGTTAGGATATTTGATGCTTGATTTTTTTATGCTGACGTTAGAAGCTATACTCAATCACATCGGGTTTTGTGTAAATAGTTGTTTAAGTATTACATCAAGCCCGGAGGCTTTAGGCCCGTTCCGGGCGTTCTTTTTTTTACAAAAAAGGAGCGCAGGGTCAAGCGTCCCCGCTTGAGCCAAACGGGTTTCAAGCCTCCCGGCTTGTAGCAAAAAAGATAACCCTCTATAATAAATAGTGAAAATAATAACTTATGGGAAATGCACAAAACCCAATGTGGTCTAGTATAAAAAAAATCAAAAATCCCCAACGTCAGCATATCAAAAATTTTAAATTCTAAATTTTCGATCTTAAATTTTCAATGAGTTTCTCCTCGCATCAGCAGGTAAAAAATCAAAAATCACATTTCAAGCATCAAAAATCCCCAACGTCAGCATATCAAAAATTTTAAATTCTAAATTTTCGATCTTAAATTTTCAATGAGTTTCTCCTCGCATCAGCAGGTAAAAAATCAAAAATCACATTTCAAGCATCAAAAATCCCCAACGTCAGCATATCAAAAATTTTAAATTCTAAATTTTCGATC
>JAHDBT010000642.1 GCA_020630215.1 Bacteroidota bacterium | reverse complement strand
ATTGTAACAAGCTGCTTGCAACGCAATAAAACGTATAGGAACGCAGAGAAGCGCAAATATCATTTTTAGGCGGTTATGTAACATATTACATAACTAATTTTTTAAATTGTTATGTTTCGGTTTTTTGGTTGAAAACCATTATTATTGTGAATATTTATTTAATTATCGCTAAAGCAAAAAGAAAGTACTTTTGTTCTTTTCGTTCAGTAATGGACATAAAAAAAGCCTGTAAGCGGCAAACTTATCAGGCGAGGAGGAGCAAAAGAAATGCGGTCGAAATGCATTTTTTCTTATGTTGCTTCGAGGCAAAGTTTAAAAAAAAAGTTGACTTTTGCAAGTTTTTTATAACTGATAGTAAAAACTAGCCTCACAAGCGGTGCAAATAGCACCAAATGTCTAACACATACAAAGATACGAAAATTAGTAACGTATCACAAGAAAACACAACTAAAATTTTAGTTGATAACACCTATTTACACAAGCGACTTGCGCCTATCGCAGCCCTAGCAAACATTAGTGTAAGTCATCCTATTTTTACCTCCTTATATAGTTCTGACGCTTACCAGAATATCCTGATACCGTACCACGATATAGACGGGAAACCAACCACCTATTATTTACCAGAAAAAAGACGTAATACAAAGCACAGCGAGTTTTACGGGGGCGGTGTGTTTGGTGAACTTTTGCCAAATGAAGAAACGGAAAATGTGGTGCGTACCCGTTGGGCCAACCCGTTGCCCAATCAGGGAAAGTATCACACCCAAAAGGGAGCAGGCGTAAACGCTTATCTTTCGGCACTATATCAATGCTTCATTAATCCAGATACAAAGCTTTACGACACCGATTTTAAAACTGTCTACATTGTGGAAGGGGAATTTAAAGCACTTTTTTTGTGCTTACTTGGTTTCCCTGCTATTGGCATAGTGGGCGTTGAAAATGGCGTAATGTCAATAAATAAAGATGGCTATACGAAAAAGGAATTTAAGGAACGGCAAAGGCTAGGGCTAACAGATGAAAAACACTTCTTCCATGCCTCCGCTAAATTATTACCCGAAATTGAGGAATTTATAAAACGGTACTCTCCCACTCAATTTATACAACTGCATGATGGCGACAACTTCGACAACTTCAAAAACGGTAAATCAAACTTAAATAGGAAAAACAGTTTTAAGCGGAGTGTAAACCGTTTTAATGTTGCGCTAAGAAAGTACGATGTAAGACACCTATACGCATACAGCACAAGCAAAGCGCATAAAGGTATAGACGACTTATTGCAGGGCGTAAGCGTTGCGGAACGTGCCGAAATAATAAGCCAATTAAAAAGCAATTGCGAAGGAAAGCACCTTGTTTTCCACTCAATGAAAACAGGTATACAGCGTGCGAAAGTTAGGCGGTTGTTTGAAAAGTCAGCACAGAAGCAAATACAGGTAAACGAGTACTTGACCGAACAAGTTAATCTAGTGTATAGTATTCTAACAAGCCAAACCGACACGGTAAAGGGAATCATTGCACCAACTGGAACAGGCAAGAATGAGTGTATTTATAGCCTTGTGCCTATTCTAAAAAAAGAACGACCAGAGCGAAAAATAATATTTATCTATCCAACCAACGCAGCCACGGAAGCGAAAACAACAGAATACAGTAATAGAGAATTAAATTATAGCAAATTGCAGCTTGATATTTTGCAGCTTGACCAGTTCACAAGCAGCGCAATAAAGGACAATCTAGGGGCGGTTATTGGCGGCTATGACGTTATAAATATCTGCTTGAATAGTTGGAAGTGGATTAAGGATTTTGTTAATAAGGGAGATATAATTGTAATAGATGAAATTCACAAAGCTATCACACAAAAGGACGTTGCACCGTTACCAGAGCTAAACGAAATTTTGAGTTTAGAAGGTGTTAATGTGATAACGGCAACGGGTACACCTTTTGAAAGTTTGACTAATGAATTTGAAATAGAAAATTATTATTTCGATAGGATAAAAAACCCGTCCGTAAATCTGCAATGCATCGAGCTTGTAGAAGGTGAACGCACATCATTTAATTTTGTGCAGGAACAAAACATGTACTTTACGGCCGCTAAAAATCTAATTGATACACTTGATGCTAATGAGGTAAAAGTCTACTCCATTTACTTTAATAATAAGGCGTATTTGCACGAACTAGCAGAACACGCAGCCGTTAAAGGTTTTGATACTGACTTTGTTTATAGTGACGATGAAATTAAAAAGGAGGGCAAAACGTGGAATGAATTAAAACAGGGTAAACCAATATCCCTGAGCGGTAGACCCAAAATAGTGTTCTATACTTCCTTTGCATACGAAAGCATCAATGTAAAAAACCCACAAAACGAACTTGGTTTAGTTGCAATATTTGGCGAAAGTTACAGCGAAAATATTCGACAAATTGCGGGCCGTTTCCGTTGTGCTGCCAATGTTGATGTTTTGTTTTTTCGAGCCGCTAAAGATAAAAGGATAGGCTTTTTTACGACCTACAAGCAGCACCGTAAAAGATGGATGAAAAGTTTTAAGACTTATGACAAAATACAATTGTTTCTCCGTGCAGGAATGAACGATCCCTTGTGCCTTATTTCTGATTCAGCAAAGGACGGATTAAGACGGTTACAATTAGATGTTAGTAAGGCGGTAACCAATGAGGGGGAATTTAACCGCTTAGGATGCGTTGCGGAATATGAACGCTTAAAGTCACAATGCAGCACCAACGAACAAATATTTGAAGAACTGGCGCAATATTTCAATACATTAATTGTACGTGCAGACATTAACAAGCTTCATGCAATATTTACTGATGAAGATTTTACCGACCAAGCAGCCGAAAATGCAGCTACAACCGAAATTTTAGCGGAGGCAATAAAGGAGCGCAAAGAAAATGCCCGTACAACTGTTGCGGAGCTTCTTAATAGAAATGTTCATTACTCATTAGCAACATTGCTAAGAATGCGCCTAAAGAGTGATTTTAGGCAGCAAATAAGGGATTTTACCGTTAATGTCGATGTATTATCGTCAGAGTACGAAACGTTCCGTAATAGCTTTATTTTGGATGCTTTAGGCGTTAGGATTTTGAAACAATATGCTAAACGAATTATTGAGCTATCAAAAAGCTATGATGTAGAAGGGGCGGTCAGAATTGCGACCAGTAAGCAGTACAAAAATACAATTAAAGAACTTGATACCGCTATCATGTTAGAGCAAAGTGAGCGTACAGGTATCAAGGATAATATTAACGGATTTTTAATTGACCAGTTAAAAAATAAATTCGAGCTAAACCAATGGTACGCTATCAAGGATATTAAAACCGAACTACAAAAACTTAGCTTGTCATTTCCCCACTTGCGACTAAGTAATGAGGCTACAGAAAGGAAAGCATTTAAACATGTTTGTAATCTTTTCGAGAATGAAAAGGTAAAACGTAACAATGTGGCCTACATTATGTTTACGGGAATAGTAACGCATGATAGCGTTATGAAACGTCACAAACTGCTAAAAGTCAGTACCGTATTTTAGTCATTTATAAGGGGTAAAATACCAAAATACGGTACTGAAAACAAAACGGCACTCGGCAAAGTGCCTATTTCTTAACCAAAACCAATTGCAATGATAAT
>JAHDBT010000641.1 GCA_020630215.1 Bacteroidota bacterium | reverse complement strand
CAACTCCCATTAAATAAAATTTTACTAGTAGAAATATTCCTATCAATAGATTGTTTCATCAACAACAAAGGCTGCAAAGCAGTAGATTTACCACTCCCATTTACACCCGTAAATAAATTAATTTTATTAACAGGAATAATCGTTTTGTCTTTAAAACATTTAAAATTTGTAATGCTAATTTGCGAAAGCATAATTATTTAATTAAGGGTTTTTCTTTTAATTTAAGGGACGGACAGTTATTTAGTTTGCGTCCCTAAAACACTCATTACTATTAAAATGTTCCTAGTAATTTTACCACAAAGCTACCTAATAATTCAACAATATAAAACAATTACCCTTCCTTCTTTAACATAGCAACAATCCCCGCCAGCCTTTTTCTAGTAGCAGGTTTCCACCATTGTTCTAAAAGTGGGTCGAGCGAATCTGCATGGTTGGCCTCGAAAATGGCGTGTAGGTTGCGACGAAAATTTTGTTTGCTGCTTTGCCAAGTGTGGTCGTCAAATTGTAAATACTGCTGCATTTGGGCTTCGGCTTTGGGAAGCAGTTCTTCGTAAGTGCATACCTCATCTACTAGTCCTACTTGGTGGGCATGTTCTACACTCAATAATTTTCCTTCTAGTAAGTATTGGTAAGCCAATCGTTCACCAATCCAAAAAGCATAAGCTGCATAAATGGTTTGGGGAACAATAATGCCTACGGGAATTTCATTTAAACCAATGCGGTATTTGCCCGATGCCATAATGCGGTAATCGGCAGCAATGCTAAACACACAACCGCCTGCTGGGCTATGCCCCGAAATAGCTGCCACAAATGGTTTAGGAAAAGTAATGAGTTCATGGGTTAAATTGTGAAATCCTTTCCATAAATCGCTGCTGCCTTGTTCGTCTAAACCGTAAGCTTCAATTAAATCAATTCCTGCGGTAAAAAAATGTTGTTTACCTGTTAAAATTAAACCTCTTATTTCGGGATTGTCTTTTACCTCTTTAAGCAAAGCACGCAAGTCATTAATCATGGTTAAATTAATAGGGTTGGCTTTCCCTCTATCTAAAGTAACAATAATATAATTGTTTTTTACTTCGGTTTGTAAGGTTGTTAATGCTAGTGTTGGCATATTTGAATTACTAGTTAATTAAGTCTTAAATGTATTTTTACTAATTTAACGTGAACTAGAGATTAGTTTAACTGGAAACATTGTGTGACCTCGTTGAGGTCTTTAGCGATTAAACCTGACCTCAGAGAGGTCACATAGTATGTTAGGTTAGGAAACAAGGAATTTATCGCCTCGACCTCAGCGAGGTCGCACCATTAGCGGTTCTCCATGTTAATCTCTAGTTCACATTAATTTATTTCCTTTTTTTGGAGGTATCAAAATACACTTCCCCCAAAGTCATCCTGCTACCTTCAGCGAAGCGTACCTTATACCTGCTACAATTAAATCTACGCAAACCACCCATTCACCCTATCCGCATCTCCAACAGGATTGTGCAAATGAACAAATTCGTTCGAGCAATTATCGTAGCGATAATCTTTAGCCCATTTTTGGTGATGTTGCGTGAGTTCGGCAATGCTGTCTACAATTAATTTTACTTCGGCATTGGTCATAATAGGATGGATAGAAGCACGTATCCAACCAGGTTTGCTGCTGAGGTCGCCATCGTCTATTTGGCAGGTAATGGTACTTGATATTTTTTTGCCAATGTTCAACAAATAATGTCCATAAGTACCTGCACAAGAACAACCGCCTCTTACTTGAATCCCAAATTTATCGTTGAGTAATTTAACGGCTAAATTATAATGCAGGTTTTCAATATAAAAAGAAACAACGCCTAGTCGATTCGGATTATCGTCGGCAAGCACATGAACGCCTTCAATGTTTTTAAGTCCATCAAATAAAATATCCATCAACTCATGCTCTCTGTCTAGGATATTTTTTACGCCCATCTCTTCTTTTAGTTGCACACAAAAAGCGGCTTTAATAGCTTGTAAAAAAGCAGGCGTTCCACCATCCTCCCGCATTTCAATATCTTCTACAAAACGGTGTTCGCCCCAAGGGTTGGTCCAACTTACTGTGCCGCCGCCTGGACGAGAGGGCGTGGTAATTTGGTACAATTCCGAATCGAAAATTAAAACGCCAGGCGTGCCTGGTCCACCCAAAAATTTATGTGGCGACATATAAATGGCATCCAGTTTACACAACGGATCTTCGGGATGCATATCAATATCCACATAAGGACCAGCACAAGCTAAATCAACAAAACACAGTCCGTTGTGCTGGTGCATAATCTTAGCCACCTCCTGGTAAGGCGGCATAATACCTGTTACATTAGAACCTGCCGTTACCGCCGCAATTTTGGTTTGGCGATTGGCATATTTACGCAATAAAATTTCCAAGTATTCTAAATCGCACAAGCCATTTTCATCGGGTTCAATTACTTCCACATCAGCAATGGTTTCTAGCCACGATGTATGGTTAGAGTGGTGTTCCATGTGCGTAACAAATACAACAGGGCGTTCTTGCGGACGTATGTGTACCGCATGTGCCCACTTTTCGGGAATGCGTAAACCGAGGATGCGTTGTAGGCGATTAATAGAACCTGTCATGCCCGAACCCGATAAGATAATGACATCTTTATCGCTGGCATTAACATGTTTTTTTATTATTTTTTGTGCCTTGTGGTAAGCAATCGTCATCGAACTACCCGTTACTGTTGTTTCGGTATGGGTGTTGCCCACAAAGGGGCCCAACTGATTCATCAGTTTTTGTTCAATGGGGGCATATAGTCGGCCGCTTGCTGTCCAATCGGCATAAATAATGCGTTTAGGGCCTTCGGGGGTGTCAAAGGTCTGGTGATAACCAATTACATTTTCCCGAAAACGTTCAAAGTAAGCTTCTAATTGGGTGGTGGTAGGTTTAGTTGCATACTGCGTTGCCATGAGATGATAATTTTGTGTGTTTGTTAATTGCTTTATGAGTAAATAATAACAAAATTTACGCCTAAATTAGCGTAATCCTAGGGCGATTGCTTACGCCTTGCAATTTACGAAGCTTACTTGGGAAATGGTAATATTAACCGCTAAATCGTGCAAGGCTTGACAATAGAAGGTGGGAGGATTTAAAATTTAAGATCGAAGATTTAGAATTTAAGATTTTTTATATGCTGGCGATGGAGGTTTAATTTTTGAATTTTGATATGGAATTTTTGATTTGTTTCATTTAAAATTTAAGATCGAAGATTTAGAATTTAAGATTTTTTATATGCTGGCGATGGAGGTTTAATTTTTGAATTTTGATATGGAATTTTTGATTTGTTTCATTTAAAATTTACTAGTTATAAGACATTTGGGTGGCAAATTTCAATTATGGAAGCCACAGGCTTCAGTACCGCTACGCTCCAGTCTGGAGACTGGACCGGGCGTTCTTTTTTTTGTAAAAAAAAGGAACGCAGGGTCAAGCGTGCCGCTTGAGCCAAATGGGACTCAAGCCTGTGGCTTGCTAACGATACTAAAGTATATCGCCCCCTAAATATTTTAGAACTGGAAAATTTTAAATCGAATATTTAAAATTAGGCATTAAAGTATTGATTATTATTTGGAATTTGTGATTTGAAAATTTATTATTAAAAAAAAAGAATGTTTAAC
>JAHDBT010000052.1 GCA_020630215.1 Bacteroidota bacterium | reverse complement strand
TAAACAGGTCAAAATCGAGGGTAGTTACGCCAATAATGGCATCTTGTATGTGGCTGTCTGTAATATTTAGGCTATTACGCATAAGAATATTGGACGTATTAAGTTCGGTATCTTTGTCGCTAAAAATTTGTATACCTTGCCACATTGTACGACAAACTTGGTCTCCTGTAAAGGTGCAGTTATTAATGTTAAGTATGCCACCAAGTGCTTCCGTAATTCCAGGTTCTACCCTAATACGTCCGTATGGGCCAAACTCAATGTGCAGATCATTCATGGTAAGATTAGCCCCAGCAGGAATAACTATATCGCCGTTAAATCGGAAGGGATTCGCTTCGCTGCCGAATCCATTATTTCCTGGAAAAGGCGTGAAGAACGAGCCTTGATTCCAACTTTGAGTTCTTGCGTCTACTACGTATTTAAATCGAGCTCCTTCCAAAATAAGTGTTTCCTTACAATCTGCTTCTGTGAGACCATTGTTTATAAGGTTAGAAAATGCTCCTTGATGAATGGTAATGCCAGCCCATGCTAGTCTTTCACAGTTAGGCTCGTCGAGTTCGCCTCTCAATATTGTTGGGTAGTTTTCGTAACTTATAATATTAAGTGTACCACCATCTTCTACCACAATACCCGCATCATGTTCAAACTCTAGGGTACAACCGTCAATAGTGAGTTGCTGCCCGTTTGGTACAATAATGGTTTCGGTAATTTTTCTTTGTACGTTGGTCCAGTTATCATCAAAGGCATCAGTATTATCAATAATAGGCACATAAACATTGGGTTCGGCACTTATTTTTATTACATCTTTTCTAATGGAACCATCTGTAAAAGTCGTTTCTAAATAAACATAGGAAACATCGCTGAAAGATAATAGAATTGGTACATTTGCTACTTCAGTACTGAGTACTGTTGGTGTTTGATCTAGTATCTCATAGTAAACAGTTGAAATGGTGTTTGCCTCTACATCCAATGAGGTAACATTAATAGTAACTGGAGTTGATTGTGATTGTAAAATAAAATTGGGTGTGGTAGTTATTGATACTTGTGGGATGTTATTAGTGGGTAATAAACAATTATTGTTTAGCGTAGTTGCATGATTATACATTCTATTTACTTGACCTAATGTAAATCTATCTTCTTCGTTACATGTATTCATAAAGTTATTGAAAGGCCCTGCAGGGTAGATATTAGGACATACATTGGGGTTTAAATTATCAATTTCTGTTGCATCGCAATCCAATGGAGGAGTATCACAAACTAGGTCTCCATTGCAAGAAGCACCAGAGTAAGGATTTGTATCAACATCTGAATAAACACTGGCAACACTATTACACTCATCACCAGGAGGAGTAGTATCATTACCATAATCTCTATCCGTATGTCTTAATCCTAATGCATGCCCTACCTCATGTGTAATAATAGCCTCATTTGAGCAAGGACCATAATCCATTACCACTCTAGGAAAACGTGCCGAACCTCCACTATTACAATCTTCGTATCTTCCAAACCCACAATAGGCTCTTAATACACCCTCGTCAAAGCGTAAAGCATCTTTCACAAGAAAAATATTTAAATGATTTTCCCAACCATAAGCCATTCCTAAAAAATCTATCATATTGCCAGATGTATTACCAGGTGTACCATTAGTATAACATGGTATATCTATATAGATACCCTCTTGTAATAATTCAAAACAAATAGTAGTACTGTAACTTTCCCCTAATGGTGTGGAGGCATCTACTTGAACAGGACTGTTGGTCTCATTATCGGTAAAATTGTCATCAACATTTTGCAATGATAATCCTGTATAAGCATCAGCATCGTTATTTGTATTGGCAGTACCTATTGCAGAAGGGTCATGATAAACAATCCCATAATCTTCATAGTCTGCTGGGTTAATATTGCTACCAAATGGTTTAGGAGATAAGCGAAATTGTATTCTTGAATTTATGGGGTGTTCCATATTTAAATCCTCACTAGGAAATCGCTGGAAATTATTATTCAAATCAGCAATGAGTTTCTCAATCTTTTCTCTTGAGGGAACGATACTTGGAGTTGTTCCTAAATAAGGATTTCCATTTATAAAGTTATCAGCATGTGCAGGATCATAGATAACATGCACAACTGTAGGAATAATAATTTCAGGGTCGCATACTCCATCAAAAGAAGTTCTAAAACTATTGGAACCATTGGGGGGATTATCAGAGTAGCTATCATCATTTACACCACACCAATTACTTTCATCAATCTGTCCATAAGTCAAATCGCCCCCCCCTAATATACATAGTATTGCTAATGCAATGGCTAAGGGCATTTTTAATGTAAAAAAAATTTGGGTTACATTTTTCATAAAGGTTTGTTTAAAATGTGAGAAAATATAATGGGAGTGTAGCGAGAAAAAACATAACTAAGTTAGCTATTACCTCAATATTAAATGTATTTTTTGATTTATGCAAGTTTTTGACAAATTACTGCCATAACATTTTTTAGGGTTTGTAAGAAGGAAATGAACATTTTAACATGATAAGTTTTTTAATTAATTATTTATAAAATTCAATAAACAAGTTACTTATACCACTAACAGTCTAAATCCTCCTTATACATTTTATAAGCGAAAATCAACAAAAACAGCCCCCTCCTCAATACCTCCCCTCAATAACCGCTACCAACGATTGCAAATCAAATTTTTCATCTTCCCCATCCAAGCAAATGCCAGAACTTAGTACGGTCAAATCATTTTTGCCAATGCTCGAAATATGTGCTTCGCCATTGCTAGTGCGCCATTCTACTTGCCAGTAATTGCCTTGGTCGGTAAAGGATTGTAGGGAGCCGCCGCCAGTTTCCAGCGCACGTTCTAGGCGCAGGCGGTCGGTAGGGGTGTAGGTGTGTTGGTAGGTATTGTTCATAAAGGCAGCAATTTCTTTATTCAGTACCATATCATACACGGTTTTCATTTCGGGGGTCAAGTTTTTAATTTGTAGCTGCGTTAGTAATTGGTATTCTGTTAAAGCCAGGCGCATATCGTCGGCAATAAATGGGTCGGAGCGTCGGTCTAGGGTTTCAAACCAAAAGGTGCTGCCATCCCAACGGGCTACAACTTGGTCAAAAGTAGTGGCGTTTTGTACTAGGTGTATTAGCATGGGTTTTACAAATCCCAACCGCTGTTGCATGTCTGATGTGTTGGCAGGGTAAGCCAGCCAAGTGCTGTGCTGTACGTTAAAAACCAGCAGCATCCGCATGGCTTTAAATAGTTGCAAGTATTGGTCAATGGCTGCTAGGTCAGCTTCTTGTTCTAGGCGGGCCGTTTGTGCATCTTGTGGTTTAAACAACCCCCATCCTTCCCAATCTTCCTGGTTGTTATTGGCAACTTTAAAGCGGTAAACCAAGCCGTTTACCCTAGTACAAACCGTGCCTCCTTGCACACAAGGTGCAATAAATAAAGTATTTTGTAACTTTGCCTCCTCATTGGCAAATTGGTTTATTAAATCGTTAATATCCATAGCTTGGTATTTTGTTAGACTGTTTTGTTGTGAGTAGTCAGACCGCCAGCGAACGGTCTGACTGTTGACTGCTGTTCCTTAAAGGTAAAAATAACAAAATTATTGGTGATAACGTTCGGTGTCCACCAATTGAATGTTAGCATGGTATTTTATAATGACCAATTACGAAATTCCAATTTTTAAATAATAACGTTACTACTCAGCAACGAGTAGAAAGTACTTTAGTATAATGTAGAAAGACTACTCGCTATGCTCATTTTTTAAGTGCTGGATTAGCAGATACTAAAAAACTACCGAGCAAATAGCGAAATCGAAGCCGTCTTTCTACCAAAAGCGAAGCGTACGCTCTACCTTATACTACTATTTAGCGAATGCTGAATAGTAACATAATAACTAAATTTTATAATGACCAAAATTCCCATTATACAATTCCATAGGAATGACCGACCTTGTAGCCCTTGAATGTATTCATGGGTAAAAAAAATATTAAATTCTAAATCTTCGATTTTAAATTTTAAATAAAAACCATGATAGCCTACATTAAAGGACAATTAACCCAAAAAACACCAGCCTACGTCATCATCGAAACAAGCGGCGGTGTAGCTTATCATATTAATATAAGCTTAAACACCTACTCGCAAATGGGTACGGCCACCAATTGTAAACTGTTTACGTTTTTACATATTAAAGACGATGCCCACACCCTCTACGGTTTTGCCGAGGAAGACGAACGAGCCTTGTTTAAACAATTGATTTCGGTATCGGGTATTGGTCCCGCTACGGCGCAGGTCATGTTGTCGTCCTTAAATCCAGCCGAAGTGCGGCAGGCAATTATGAGCGAAAATGTGAATCAAATAAAATCGGTGAAAGGAATTGGACCTAAAACGGCCAAAAGGGTTATTCTTGAATTGAAAGATAAAATAGCCAAAGGAAGTAGTGCGGTGCCAATGTCGGATATGGTGAACTCGCAGCAGCAACACCGAGCAGAAGCCCTAAACGCTTTAATTGCATTAGGCATTGGTAAACCATTAGCACAAAAAGCTATCAACCGCATTATTCGAGACCCTAAAAAACAAATAAAAAGCGTAGAAGAACTCATTAAAGAAGCACTTAAAACATTGTAGGAGTTGAATTGTTTTATGGCTGAATGGTTAAATTGTTTTGAATGAAGTGAACAACCTAACAACTAAAACTAAAAGCCTCTACAAAACCAAACTGACTACTGACAGAGAGCGTCGGCGAACGGTCTGACTACTGATGACTAAAAAACGGAGGACTAAAACTAAAAGCCTCTACAAAACCAAACTGACTACTGACAGAGAGCGTCAGCGAACGGTCTGACTACTGACGACTAAAAAACGGAGGACTAAAACTAAAAGCCCCTACAAAACCAAACTGACTACTGACAGAGAGCGTCAGCGAACGGTCTGACCACTGACTACTAAAAAAACGGTACGATATTAGCATCAAGCTTGATGAACACTTCCTAAGCCAAAGAGACTAGAAGTAGGAGGAAAATTCCTAAATTTGTGCCGCTAAAACAAAACGTTTTTGTCGCTTACTTCATGGAATATAGGCTTACTAAAAGAAATATAGTTAATTAACGGCAACATCATACTATTAGCACTTGGCATTGCGTTGATTATTGCGTGACGAATTAGCACAAACTAATATAGACCAACAGACTGCCCATTAGGTTTAATCGAATCTTTTTTTTATAGTCTCATTGCGCTGAACTCACTTATAAATCGCAGCTTTTTAGGCCATCCCTAAAGGAGGCAAAGCTCCGAATCAATAACAAGAACAAAATAAAAAAACCTTTTTGAATCAAATACGGGATGGAGAGTTGCAACAAATACAGTTAGTAAATTCCTCGTTGCGCTCAAATTTTCCCATTCTTAATAAAGCTCATTTAGTTTGAAAAAGCATATTTTTTTAGGACTGATTACTACGACCCTTATTTGCACCCTCACCATTATGGGAGCAGTTGGCGGTACGCAAGGTAGCATTTTACCCAACTTCTCTTTACCCGCTGTTCTAGGCGATCCTGGTGCTTCGCCCGAGGCGGAAGCTCCTAGCGACTCGCTTAAATATCCGCTAGAAGATAGAGAAGGAGATTTTGTTACCGACGACAACGACAACCCTTTTGACCTAGACGACCCACCCAGCATTGAACAAAATGTGGAGTACGATCCCGAAACCAATACCTATATCATTACCGAAACGGTAGGAGGGCAATACTACAAACCGCCTACCTATATGACTTTTGATGAGTACTGGGAACACAAACAACAAGAAATGAATACCAACTACTGGAACAATGGGGCTAGTAGCGGAGGAGGCTTGTCGGGTGCAGGATTAGGGAACACGGGCAGTGGCAGCGGCGGCAGCGATATTGGATCTATTTTAGAAGATGCCACCGATGTAAAGTATGGTTTGGATTTGCCTAAATTATACACGGGCGAAGAATTGTATAACCGCCTTTTTGGAGGAACTGCTGTAGATATTCGCCCTACAGGGAGTATTGATATGGAGTTTGGATTTAAGAAAACTCGTACCCTTAATCCTACTTTACCAACCGCCTACACCAACCCACCGCCATCGTTTCTTTTTGATATGGGCATTAACATGGGCGTTACTGGTAAAATTGGCGATAAGCTAAAAATTGATTTAAACTACAATACCAAAGCGGTTTTTGATTTCGATAACCAAGTAAAACTCGAATACATTGGTGATGAAGATGAAATTGTTCAAGAAATTAGAGCTGGTAATGTAAACTTTCCTTTGCCTACTCAATTAATTCCTGGCTCGCAAAACCTGTTTGGTATACAAACCAAATTAAAGTTTGGGCGGTTAACGGTTAACTCGGTACTATCGCAACAAAAATCACGACCTAAAAATATTACCCTCGAAAATGGCGCACAAGAACAAGAATTTGAAATTAGCGTAGAAAATTACGACGAAAATC
The DNA here is from genome assembly GCA_020630215.1 of Bacteroidota bacterium. Classification (GTDB taxonomy): domain Bacteria; phylum Bacteroidota; class Bacteroidia; order Chitinophagales; family UBA2359; genus JAHDBT01. The sequence continues at coordinate 15,873 of JAHDBT010000052.1, read as the reverse complement.
GACACTTCTTCCTAGCGCATTATTTCCGAGATAATTACGAAAAAGCTTTAAGCAATTTACCTTATGTTAATTCCGATGTTATTATTACTCGTTTAGATGTGTATGTAAACGATACCAGAGGAACACCAGAGGATGTACAGCGTGATATTGTAGGTTTTGCCGATTTAGGAGAATGCAATCCTGCTAATCCGAATACGATTGGTTATGCTGGTAAATGTCCGCCCGATAATGAATCGAATAACTTATACCGCAAATTAAGCGATAATCCAAGTACTCGTAACCTCGACCAAGTAGGGCAGGTGCTAGAAACGCCTGGCGGCGAGTTTGGCTTAAATGATGTAAGAGATTTCCGTAAAACACTTGCCCGTAAGCTAGAACCTACCGAGTATACCTACGACCCACAACTGGGTTATGTATCTTTAAACTTTTCTTTACGACCTAATGAGGTGCTATCGGTAGCCTATGAATATACCACTATTTATGGCGGACAGTACCAAGTAGGGGAGTTTGCCGAAGATATTTTTGCTGCGGATGATGAAAATGAACCGCGTGTTATTTTCTTGAAAATGCTAAAAAGTACATCGCAAATACCTGAGCATCCTATTTGGGATTTGATGATGAGAAACGTGTATGCGTTAGGAGCTTACCAAGTGCAAGCACAAGATTTTAAACTGGATGTGTACTACGAAAATCCAGGCGGTGGCGATTTGCGATACATTCCTGCTGGCGAAGGAGTAAAGGGAATTCCGTTAATTAGAATCCTTAACCTAGACCAACTAAACAGCAACAATGAACCCTTCCCCGATGGTATTTTTGACTTTATTCCTACTCGCCGAGATTTTGAAGGGCAAACAGCTGTGGCAACAAATACCATGCGTTACGGAACTATTAATCCTAAAAACGGACGTTTGGTGTTTCCCGTACTCGAACCTTTTGGCGAAAACTTAACCAAAGAGTTTTGCGAACGTGGAAACCCCGATAATCCCGATATTAGTTTAGCCGATTGTGCCGATTCTGCCGTAGGCGAAATTGCTCGTAAATATGCTTATCAATACCTCTACGATTCTACCAAAATTGTAGCAATGGAGCATCCAGAGTTTAGCCGTTTCCTAATCAAAGGAACGTATACGTCTAGCATTTCTTCCGAAATTTCTTTAGGGGCATTTAATATTCCTGAAGGTTCGGTACGAATTACCGCAGGCGGAAAATTACTAGTAGAAGGCGTAGATTACGAAATTAATTACAGCCTCGGACGCTTAACCATCCTTAACGAAGCCTATGTAAATGCAGGTACGCCTATCAATGTATCTTACGAAGATAATATGGCGTTTGGCTTACTGCAACGAACCTTCCTTGGTACTCGCCTCGATTATTGGATAAGCGATAATTTTACACTTGGTGCTACCGCCGTGCGCCTCTCGGAACGACCGTTTACACCAAAAGTAAACTATGGCGACGACCCTATTGCTAACTCCATGATTGGCTTAGATGGACGCTATTTTACCGAAATGAAAGGCCTAACCAAAGCACTAGATAAACTGCCCATTTACGATACCAAAGAAACCTCTAGCTTAACATTAACTGCCGAAGGAGCCAGCTTTATACCTGGACACGCTAGGGCAATTGGTAAAGATGGAACGGTGTATATTGATGACTTTGAAGGAAGTAAAACACAATACGATTTAAAGTTTCCATATACTGCTTGGACTATTGCTAGTACACCCAAAAATATGTTGGATGAAAATGGAGTAGAATTATTTCCAGAAGCAATTTTAACCGATAGTTTACCCTATGGCTACAACCGTGCAAAAATGTCGTGGTACCAAGTAGATAATATTGTAAACCGTGGTGGACTGCCCATCGAAAATAAAGACCAAGCGCATTATGTGCGGGCTATTAGAGAACAAGAGGTTTTTCCGAATACCCAAAGTTTTACAGGGCAAGTAGTGATGCGTACTTTTGATATGGCTTATTATCCCGATGAAAAAGGACCATATAATTTTGATACCGAACCGTCACCTGTTTCGGCAGGGATTAACGAGGATGGTAAATTAAACGAACCCGAAACTCGTTGGGGAGGGATTATGCGTAACAGCCCGTACAAAAACTTTGAACAAGCTAATGTAGAGTTTGTAGAGTTTTGGATGATGGACCCTTTCCTATATGCCAACCAGCAAGAAAATGAAGGAGAACTGTATTTACACCTAGGAAACGTATCGGAAGATGTACTAAAAGATGCCCGTCAATATTACGAAAACGGATTGCCTGGTGCTAGTGAGGTTGCTTATTTAGATACCACAAGCTGGGGGGTAGTGCCCGTAGTGCGTCCTATTACAACGGCTTTTGATAATGATGTTGATACCCGTGCTTTACAGGATGTTGGTTTTGATGGTTTGGCAGATGCAGACGAACAAATTCACTTTGGAAATTACCTCAATAACTTAAATAGCATGGTAGGAACAGGCGGATTAACTGCTGCGGCTAGAGATGAACTTCTTGCCGATCCATCAAGCGATAACTTCCTACACTTTAGAGATGAATTTTACGAAAACAATACCAATTACGATTTCCCTTTCCCAGGAAGAGAAGTCTTATTGCGATACAAAGATTTTAACAGCCCTGATGGCAATTCGCCCATCCTAGCACAAGGGGCAACCTTTACCAACTCTGGTACCAACCTCCCCGAAATTGAGGAGTTAAACCAAGACCGTGCCTTAAACGATTCGGAACAATATTTTCAATACCGAGTGCCTTTAAAACCTCGTTCGGAAATGCAAGTAGGAGAGGGGTATTTGGTAGATTTTATAGATGTAGGCACAACAGATGACAACGATAGTATTCAAAATGTACGTTGGTATTATTTCCGTGTGCCAGTGCAAGAACCTACCGAAACCGTAGGGGATATTAACTTTAGAAATATTGAATTTGTACGCCTAGTAATGACGGGCTTTAAGCAAGCAGCAGTTTGCCGTTTTGCTCGTTTAAATATGGTGCGTAATACTTGGCGACGCTACAATCCGCTTATTGTAGAAGAAGGCGAATATTTAAGTAATGACCAAGCTCCTTCTACCTTCTTTAACCTATCGGCAGTAAGTTTCGAGGAAAATGCCAAGCGTTCGCCTATTCCTTATGCCATTCCCGATTATATTGAACGGGTAGCATTGGCAACAGGTACAACGGCACAAAATCTGCTGCAAAACGAGCAAGCCATTAGTGTGCAAGTAGGCGACCTGCGAGATGGTTTTGCTAAAGGTATTTTTAAACGACTGGATATGGATATGCGGCAATTTAAACGGCTAGAAATGTCGGTACATGCCGAGTCGCTCACCACTTTTGGTAATACCTGCGACCCTATTGAGGATGGCGATATATCTGTGTTTATACGGCTAGGAGATGATTTTCAGGAAAACTATTACGAATATGAAATACCGCTGGTGGTAAACCGTGCCGAGGAGGTGAGTAATTTTGGCGACGACCGAAGCGAGTTTAACTACGACCTGCGAGATTGGATGTGGCCCGACATCAACGACATTAACATAACCCTACAAGATTTAGTAGATGTAAAAGTAGCTCGTAATTTTGATGGCAATGCGCCCGTAAACAAGCCCTTTAAAAAAGTGGTAGATAGAATTGTGTACGATGATTTGGGCATGTTTCTCGATTCCTTAAAAGCAACCATTACCGTAGTAGGTAGCCCCGATATGGGACGAGTAAAACAGGTAATGCTAGGGGTGCGTAACCCTAAAAAAACGGCTAAACGCCCTGATGATGATGGCTTTGATAAATGTGCCGAATTGTGGTTTAATGAGTTGCGTTTGTCTGAAATTGATGAACGGGCAGGTTATGCCGCTATTGCTCGTGCCGATTTAAAACTGGCCGATTTAGGAAATGTTACCCTAGCAGGAAATATGCATACTACAGGTTTTGGTACGCTCGAACAAAGAGCCAATCAACGTTTCCGAGATAATTTTTACCAATATGATGTATCGGGTAATTTTGAATTGGGTAAATTTTTACCTAAAAATTGGGGCATTAGAATACCATTTTATGCAGGCATTTCCGAATCTATTAGTACACCAGAGTACGACCCCTATGATATGGATGTGAAGATGAAGCAAAATATGGATTCGATAAGGGCAAACTTTGGCGAGGCGGCAGCAAAAGAAGAACGGAAAAAACGGCAAGCGGCTACTACCATTAAGAGTATTAATGTAACCAATATGGGTAAAGAACGCACCAACCCCGAGAAAAAACCAATGCCTTGGGATATAGAAAACTGGAGCGCAACGATAGCCTATACCAAAACCGAAAGCCGAGACCATATTATTGAAAGCGATACAGAAGAACGATACAAAGGCTCGCTAGGATATACCTATACGGCACGGCCATTTTACATTGAGCCGTTTAAAAAACTCATTAAATCTAAAAGCTTGTACTTGCGCTTAATTAAAGATATTAACTTTAACCTAGTACCAAGTGCCATTAGCTTTAGAAACGATGTAAATACTAGAACAGGCGTATTGCAATTGCGTGCCTTCGACCCTGGAGAAATTTTGACCCCTAACTACGATAAACAATTTACTTGGGATAGAAACTATGGACTTAAATATAATCCAACCCGTTCTATCAGCACCGATTTTAATGTGATTAATCGTTCGGTAATAGACCAAGACCAATACACTAAAAGCTCTTGGCAAACGGTAACCGACACACTGCGTGCTCAAAAATGGTGGGGCGGTCGTACTCGTAATTACGAGCAAAATGCGAACATTAGCTACAATTTACCATTAGACAAATTTCCGTTGTTGAGCTGGACGCAGGTGCGTACTCGTTATGGCAGTAAATACTTTTGGCAGGGCAATCCTGTGGAAATGGCCGATACGCTGGGTAACCTAATTGGTAACTCTAGGAATATACAAGTAAATGGCGAATTGAATTTTACTAAACTATATAATTCTATTCCGGCACTTAAAAAAATAAATTCGGATAGGAGAAGTAACAAGAAAAAACCACGTCCTAAAAAGCCTAAGTTAGATAAGGATGGCAATGAATTGCCAGAGCCAAAAGCCACCAAACCAAAACGAAATAAAAACGAAGCCAGCCTTGCTGCCAGAATTTTGATACGTCCATTATTAATGTTCCGTAGGGCATCTATTACTTATAATGATAGAGGCGAAACCATTGTGCCAGGTTACAACCGTAACGCTCGTTACTTGGGTTCCGATTGGTCGCTTAGTTCGCCTCGCCCAGGATGGGATTTTATTTTTGGGCATCAACCCGATATTCGTTTTTGGTCGGAGTGGGCCGCTGGCGATTTAGATATGGAAGACCGAATTTTAACCAACAACCAGTATTTAAACGAGCAGTTAAAACAATCGCTCAATCGTTCGGTAGCGGTTAAGGTAAACCTAGAACCTTATAAGGGTTTAAAAATTGATTTAAACATGGACATCAACTACAGTAAAAACCACTCGGAGTTTTACAAAGTTGATACCTCGTATAACAACGAAGCGTTTAGGCATTTGGCAAAAATTGATGGCGGTAGTTATACCATTTCCTATATTACCATAGGTACCTTGTTTGATAAAATTAATGCCGATGGGATTCCAACTACGTTTAGAACCTTTGAATCGAACCGGGAAATAGTTTCGCAAAAATTTAAAGAACTGCAAGCTGCTAGAGGGGTAACACTAGGCGATTACTACGATCCTATTAACGAAAAGTTTGAGCCTAATTATGCCGAAGGATACGGGCCGTATTCGCCAGATGTATTGCTACCAGCATTTATTGCTGCCTACAGCGGACGAACCAATTCGGATAAGTGGAATTTAAATCCGTTTAATACTTTTCCATTACCTAATTGGCGCGTCACGTATAATGGTTTCAGTAAAATGCCTGGCATTAAAGAAATATTCTCGGCATTTAATATTTCTCATGCCTATACTTCTTCCATCAGCATTAATAATTACCGAAACAATTTAGACTACGACGACCGCTATTACGATCCTGCCATTGTAGTGCCAAACGATGATGCCGTAGTTGATTATTTAACCGCACAAGAAACCATTCGCCTAGCAAACCCAGAGGTGGATATTGACAGTTTAACAGGGAATTTTTATTCCTACTTCCAAATTCCACAGGTAATGATTTCGGAACAACTCGCTCCATTAATTGGTATTGATATGACCTTGCGAAATGGTATAACAGCTCGTTTCGACTATAAGAAATCTCGTATGTTAGGCATGAGTTTCCAAGATTATCAATTAAGCGAACAACGCTCGGAAGAATTTACCATTGGTGCAGGCTATAAATTAACAGGTTTAGATTTACCATTTATTAAGTTTAGAGGAGAGCAGTTAACTTTACAAAACGACCTCGCCTTTAATTTTGATTTCTCTATACGAGATACTCGAACCCTTAATTATCGCCTCGACCAAGGCATTGCCGAACCTACAGGCGGTATGCGAAGTGTTCGCCTTGCTCCATCTATTGATTATGTGGTGAGCAACCGTTTAAAAGTATCCTTGTTTTATGAGCGTACTCGTAATACACCAGTGTTATCTACTGCATTTCCTACTATTAATAGCAAAGGAGGTATTAGGGTTAACTTAACACTAGGGCAGTAAGCTAATCTTAAAAAAACAAAAAATTTAAATGTTGCTATTCCGCATTCGCTAAATAGTAGTAGAAGGTAGAAAGTACGCTACGCTTTAGGTATAAAGAAGGCTTCGGTTTTGCTATTTGTTCGGTAGTTTGGTAGGTGCTGCTAATCCACTACTTAATAAAACGAGCGTAGTGAGTAGTCGTTCTACATTTATACTAAATTGCTTTCTACTCGTTGCTGAAGTAACGATTAAATATAAAAAGGGTTAATCATTTTATTATGATTAGCCCTTTTTTGATAATAGGGCGTTTTTTCGTCATAAGAAGTTCATAATCGTTTCCCATTTTACACTTTTAAATAAATCTTACCCTATCTTTCCTTAAAAACCACACTTAATCCTTATTTTGACATGATTTTAATAGACAAATGCCATTTTTGTGATTAGCTACCAGCTTGATAAGTGAATGATAAGCAATAATGGGGACGTTATTTTTTTTCACCATCCCTAAGGTAGTAGGAAGGGAAAAAAGGTAATTTTGATATGTTTATCTAAGGAGTTTATACTTTTTCTTTTGAGGGTACTTGGTATTTGAACGGTTCCGCTTCGCCTCACCATGCTGAATAGTAGTAGAAAGTAGCAGGTACGCTTCGCTTTAGGTGTAAAGAAGGGTTCAATTTCACTATTTGCTCAGTAGCTTTTTAGTGTCTGCTAATCCATCGCTTACAAAACGAGCGTAGCAAGTAGTCTTTCTACATTATACGAAAGTACTTTCTACTCGTTGCTAAATAGTAACAATTACTTTTTTCACCATTCTTTAATAAACTTGTCGTAATTTTAAATTTTTTAATGGACTTAATACAAACTATTTTTAACAAAAAACATCAAAACGTATCTGTATGAAACTATACCAACAATTTTTTACTGCTTGTTTTATACTTCTAATTTTGCTAGGAGTAAATAGAAATATACAAGCACAAGTGATTTTGCAAGATGGATATACTCCTGAAGAACTGGTAGAAGCTATTATTAGTGAAGGGGTTGCTATTAGCAATGTAGAAATGAACTGTCCGGATGGGGCTTATGGCATTTTTAATGCAGAAGGCACTACTTTAGGAACAGGAGGAACAATTCCTTTTCCTATGGGTGACGGTATTATACTAACCTCTGGGGAAGTTATTGGGGATAATGGCCCCCAAGGAGAGAATGTAGGAGATGGTACAGGGATTGATAATTTTGGCGCAGGTTATGGCTTGCTCGATTCTATTTCAGGTTTTCAAACTTTTAATGCCTGTGTTTTAGAGTTTGATATTATACCACAAGGGACAGAGTTGAGCTTTAATTATACCTTTGGCTCGGATGAGTACGACGAATATGTTTGTGCTGGTGTAAACGATGCTTTTGGCTTTTTTATTTCTGGGCCTAATCCAGATGGTGGAGATTACAGCAATGATAATATAGCAATTATTCCAGGAACGGATGTGCCCGTATCTATCAACTCTGTAAACAATGGTACCGTAGGTGTTAATGGTGATCCTTTCAATTGCATTAGTTTAGATTATGAAGATTTCTTTGTATCCAACCCTATAGGTAGCCCCGATTTTGAGTATGATGGTTTTACGACCTTACTTACGGCTACTGCAAATGTTGTTCCTTGCGAAACGTATCACCTCATTATTGCCATTTCTGATGCAGGCGATGGCGTATGGGATTCGGGCGTATTTTTAGAAGGCGGTAGTTTTGCTTCCGTACCAGATTTTACGGTGACTGCTTCTTCTGTAATTGGCTCGCCAACGGCTATTGAAGGTTGTATTGACGTGATTTTTACCGTATCAACCGATAACGAAATTGAAGACCCAATTGATGTGGAATATACGATTTCTGGTACTGCCGAAAGCGGTGTGGATTACGAAGAATTATCGGGGATTGTAAACTTAACACCTGCTCAAAATTCGGTTGATGTAACCATTTCTGCGCTTGTAGATGACTTAGCGGAAGAGGGAGATACTATTACCATATCGGTAAGTAATATTGAAGGCTGTGAGGAATCATCGCAAAGTGTAAATATTGCCATTTTAGATGCTCCCGAAATTGATTTAGGGCCAGATGGAATTGTTTGCGAACCCATAACACTAGATGCAAGTAACGATTTATTACAAGACTATTTATGGTCAACTGGTAGTACCAGCTCAACAATAGAAGTTACCGAAGCAGGTACTTATTGGGTAAGCGTAGGCGCAGGATGTGTTACCGATACCATTGTGCTAGAGGGTGCACCTGCCCCAGTATTAGACCTAGGCGAGGACCAAGTAATTTGTGATGGTACAGAGGTAGTATTAGATGCAACCGTAGTAGATGGCGAAACCTATTTATGGTCGGATGGTAGCACAAGCCCAACACTAACCATTACCACATCGGGTACTTACAGCGTAGAGGTAATGAATGCCTGTGGCATAGCTACCGATGAAGTAAGTATTACCCTAGCCGAAAGCATTAGTGTAGATTTAGGTGCTGATGTAGATGTTTGTTTTGGTGAGCTAGTAACCTTAGATGCTACAACGGCAGGGGCTACAAGCTATGCTTGGTCGAACGGAAGTACAGAAGCTAGTATTAATATTACCGACCCTGGAGAATACACTTGTGAGGTAACAGGCGAATGTGGTACTGTTACAGATGATGTTTTAGTTAGTATTACACCCGAATTAAGTGTAGATTTGGGTGGCGACAAAGATTACTGCGTACAAGATGTTAACGTTTTAGATGCAACTACCGCAGGTGCAACGAGCTACCTTTGGTCTAATGGAAGTACAGGACCTAGTATTGTGGTTACCGAAACAGGTGTTTATAGTGTAGCGGTAAGCAATGAATGTGGTACCGTATCTGACGAAATTTGTGCCATTGTACAAAGTTGTTTACCCGTATGTGAAAGCATTGATGTTAGACACCTAGTAACCTGTGATGATATTAGCCAATCATACCAAGTATTTCTAAGCATTTCGGGCGGTGTAGCTCCTTACACCGTTTCGGGCGATATTAACACGGTATTAGCGGAAGATAATGTAGAAACATTTGGTCCTTTCCCTTTTGAGGAGTTTTACCAATTTAATGTAACCGATGGGCAGGGCTGTTTAAGAAGTGTATTAGGTAAACCATTGTGTTTAACAACCCCTGTAGAGCTTGTTAACTTTGATGGGCGTACACAAAATAATGGAAACTTATTAGCTTGGAAAGCCGCATCAGAAGTAAACAATGCCTTCTATACCCTCGAAAAATCGAACGATGGAACACGCTATCAAACCATTGATGTGCAAACAGGTGCAGGCACAACATCAACAGCACAAGCGTACCAATTTTTGGATACAAAAATTACCAATGGCACCAGTTACTACCGCCTATCGCAAACCGATGTAGATGGCACGAGTAAACATTTAGGAAATGTAGTTTTAAATCGCAGAGCTACTAAAGAAGCATTAAGCTTTAATTACGTGCAGCCAGTTCCTGCTCAAAACAACATTCAGGTTTCGTATAATGCCATACAAAACCAAGCGTTACAATTAAGCATTTACGATATTACAGGTAGAGTTGTAGTACAACAAAGCCTAGAAGCTGTTGCAGGTAGTAATAACTTAAATGTAGATATTAGCGTGATGTCATCGGGTATTTATACGCTCGTTATTAGCGATATCGCTAATGGGCAACGCATTGTACAAAAAATGGTGAAGGAGTAAGTAATATATTGTTAATGATGAATAGCAATCATATCACACAAATGAAGCCGCTACTGAAAAGTAGCGGCTTTTTTGTTTTTTATATACAAGATAAGTGCAAGTAGTTGGGGATGTTGCAAGCTAGGGGTATATACATAGATATATATGCTAAATGATGCTTATGTGTAGTCAAGAAAGGAGTGTAATAAGTTTTTCTGACAAATAGATTATATACTAGGTGAATGACTTTGCGTAAAAGTAGTTAGATTTTTAAATTTAATACAACAGCAAATGAAAATACTTAACAAACAACAAATTTTGTTTAAGACAAGGATAATGCTACAAATTGTAGGCTTAATAATGTTTATTCCATTAGCGGCTTTTAGTCAGGTAGACAATACAATCGAAATAGTTGATTGGAGCCAAGATACGGGACTAGGTTGGCCAAATGGGAGTGGCTTAACACATACCTTTAGTAATTATCAAGGTTCAGGAGTTGATGTAACGATGACTTTTTCGGCTTGCGATTGGGATAGCAATACAGGTTGTTGTGATGATGCTCCTAATATTTATACAACCGATACTGACCTAGCAAATAGTTCGGGCGATTACGACGATACCTGTTACTCAGGTTACGAAGGGGCTTTAAGATGGACAAGCAACAATGATAGTAATTGTGATAGTGGAAATAGAACTGCTACCGTTTGTTTTAGTGCGCCTGTTTATATTAATGAGATGGAATTGGCTTCTATTTCTTCTGATATTGACTGTGGCACAGGTGGCGATCAATCGGAAAGCGTAACCGTAACTGCAGATAGTGCAGGTACAGATGTTGCTCCTGACGGTTCAGGTGGAGGTACGCACGATTGTTCAAGCATCCTTGCAGGTTCGCCAACTATTAGTACTGGTACAACAACTACCATTACAGGTACCGCTTCTCAATGTTCGGGTCAATACAACTGGGCAGAGTTAGCTTACACCTCTAATGCAATTGATTGTGTTACCATGAACTTTACCGTAAGTAATGGCAGTTCCTTTGGTTCTATTACGCTTAATGTGCTACAAATTACTCCCGCTACTACAGCAAGTTGCTCTGTTGCCATAGATAATGTAACGCCAAGTGCCTGCGATGCTGGTACCAATACCTATAGCGTAGACGTAGAAGTAAGCTATGCCAATGTAACAGGCGATATAGATGTAAATGGAACTACCTTTACTCCTGATGGCACTAGCCCTGATACCTTCACTTTAACAGGTTTAACTGCCGACGGAAGTACTGGCAACAATGTAACTGTTAGCTCTGTAGATGATACAGGCTGTGAAGACAATACAGGTAGTTATGATGCGCCTGCCAGTTGTGATACACCTGCTTCTAGCATTGATGCTAGCATAACAAAAACGGCAGATGTTGCTCAAACAACAGTAGGTAGTACCGTAACTTTTACCTTAACCGTAACCAATAATGGCGACCCTGTAACAGGCGCAAGCGTAACAGACCTACTTCCTAGCGGCGTAAGCTACGATAGCGACGACGGCGCAGGTGCATATGATAGCGGCACAGGGGTATGGACTATTGGCGATATGGCAACAAGCGATGTGGCTACACTTAATATTTCGGTAATAGTTGATGAGGAAGGCGTACATACAAATACGGCTACGCTAAGTGTTAATGAAACAGAAACGGATGTAACCAATAATGCAGATGCTGCTTGTGTAAGCGTACCAGTTGTATTATGTGATGATGGCTCGGAAAGTATTGATGCGACTGCACCTAATGGCTATACGACTTACCAATGGTATATTGATTTAGGCGATGGTAATGGCTACACGGCTATTGACGCTGTTGATGGAGGCGACCAACAAACTTTAAATATTACTGCTGCAGGTAGTTACTTATTTACCGTTGATGATGGGGAATTAGGAAACTGTGGTTCCCAATTGTGCTGCCCAATTATCGTAGCATTAGAAGCTTGTAATGTTTGTCCGCCTAGTAACTGTATTCCTGTTACTATTACAAAAACCAATTAAAACAAGCTAAAATTTTGAACTAGTGTTATGAAAAATAATAGAGCCTCTACTTTAATCAGTAGGGGCTTTTTTTTTTACAATAGTCCGTTTAGATTTTACTGCCTCCTTCTTCTGTTTAAAGTACTGATTGGCAATAAACTAGCCCAGTTTTATTTAATTAGCTGTCTGGTATTTACCCAAACATAGCAAAAAAAAAAAGCCCAAGCAACTTTCATCACTTGAGCTTCGATTGGGCTTTAAAAATAAAATCTTTGTTTTTTACTCTGTATAGCCATTGCTAATCCAGCATTCAATATCATTAATAACATCGCTGGCTAATTTGGAGCCATTAAGAGGCATTGGTTCGCAACCGCTACCATGATTAATCGTGCAAAGTCCATCGCCATTTTCAAAAACATTTTTAGTTGCACTATAATCCGACAAATTAATGCCAGACGCTTGTGTAGTCGCATCATGGCAACCAGAATAAGCACAATAAGTATCTACTATATTTTTGATGTTAGTGGTATAGGTATTGGTAGCACTGTCAACATTAGCGCAGTCTGCATCTTCTAAAAAATCGGTGTCTTTATTACAAGAACTAACCGTATATATTAAAGATGCAAAAATGGCTAAAAGCAAGATTTTTTTCATGTAGAGCTATATTTTGGGATGTGAGAAAATGTATTGCTATATAGATAAACAGAAAAGGGCGTAAGTTTATTGTTAAATGTCATTTTAAAGCAAGATTTTTTTTTTGTAAGCAGGGAACAAAATAATATTAAGGGCAAATAGCTTCCACCTCAATTTCAACAACTAAGTCAGGATGAATTAATGCGCTCACCTCTACCATTGTTGCGGCGGGTTTTATGTTGGCAAAATATTCACCATGTGCTTTACCAATTGCTTCCCAATCGTTTATATTAGTAACATAAATTCTAGTTGCTACAACATGCTCTAATGTTGCTTTGGCTTGTATTAAAATTTGTTCAATTTTTCCTAAAATAAAAATGGTTTGTTCATAAGGATTATTGGGTGCAATAATTTCTGTTCCATCTACAGCCGTTGTTCCTGCAACCCTAATAAAATTACCCACTCGTACGGCTCGTGAATAACCCACCGTTTTTTCCCATTGTGTACCCGATGAAAAATTAATTCTGTGAAATGCCATATTTGTTTATTTAATTTTAAAGATAAACGTATTATATTTTTGCTTTTATTTTTTAATGAAAATTAAAATGCTATTTAATAGGCTTGTAATCGTATATCCTAGCTTCCTTTTTTTTGAAAATTAAATGTTTTTTCATGAATTCGATACGAATAATTGTATTGTTGTTTGATTATTAATGCATAAGAGGCTTTTTTTATGCGATTTTTCGGTCTTAGATTTTAAATGAAAAAATCGAACTTATTTGACTGAACTCTAAAAGTTGTTGAGACTAAGCGAACTGCCAGTAAAAAAAACAAAAATCCCGACATGTTTATCGAAGCGGTTTACAATTTTTAATACAAGCCGGGAGGCTTTAAACTCATTTGGCTCAAGCGGGGACGCTTGACCCTGCCTGCTGCCCAGTCCAGGGAGCGTAAGGTGCCTAAAGCTTTCTGGCTTAATGTCAAAACTTTTAACGTTTGGATAAACATTTCAAAATTCCCCAATCACCAGCAGGTAAATAAATTTTAAATTCTAACTTTTCGATTCTAAATTTTCAATGAATCCCCTCCTAGCGTCAGCATATAAAAAATCACATTTCAAACATCAAATCCCTCCTTCCAACATAATTTGTTTAAACGATTTTTGAGTTACCTTGCTATGGAGCCAAGCAATAAAATCGAAGTAGGCAAAAACACGGCGTTCCATGTTGTCGTTTTGGAGGGCTTGCAAATCGTTTCGGGCATTTAATAGTAGTGTTTTTAATTGTTGGGAACTGGGGTTTTGGGTTAGTTTTTTTAAGAATTTCAGCATTAACGTTTCTAGTTGGTATTGTTTTTCTTTTTTGTATAAAAAGGCGTAGGTCGATTTAATGGTTGCTGGAAGTAATTGGGTGTCTCCCATTTCGTAAACGGTAATTAAATTTAAAATTTTGGAGAAGTTGTAAATATCTTGTCGAATGTTAGAATCATCGTGTGTTAAAATTTGCTGTAGCCATTGGTGTGCGTATTCATATTCTTCTGCCCCAAAAGAAACATGGAAAGCGTAAAAGCACAGCATTACCACTCCCATGGTATCCATGCGTTCTTTATAAATGCCTAATCCTTCTTCCATTGCACGCACATAAGGCATTCCTTCGGTAAAGTTGCCAGAGTTATGGTGAATAAGGCTGTGGTAATAATAAGCCTGAAAAAGTTTAATGTTTAACGCTTCCGATTTTTTAAACGATTTATCCTCCATCATTGTTTGCAAGCGGTCGAGGTAGTCGGTGCGTTCGTCTGATTTGCCCATTGGACCTGCCATGTTTAGCAAATTATTAACCGAGTTTACATAGAGCATCGAATCGAGTTTGAGTAATTCGGGGCGAGACTCTAGCAAATTGACTAATTTTTTACTGTAAGTATAACAATTAGGAAAGTCGCGGGTAATAAAATAGTAGGTAGAATAGGTTTTGTACAATAATAATTGGGAATGATAGCTCAATGCTTGGCTTTCGTCCTGTAGCAATGGTGCATTGGTAATTTGGGTAAACAACTCTAAATCAGCTCTATTACCTACAATTCCTTGGTGGGTATGATGGTAGTAAAATCGAGAGTACAGTAGCCAATAATCGTTGGTATTTAGAAGTTTGTGGAGGATGGTTTTTTCTTCTTCATGCAATTGAAAAAGATCCGCTTCGCTGTTATCGGCATAAAATTGCGCTTCGAGCAGTTTTTTTTGCCAACGGATGATTGCGGGTAAAAAACTAAGCAGTTCGTATTCAATAACCAGTTTTTGCGCTTTGGTGAGCAGTTTACTAGTTTGGTCAAAAATATTTTTCTCAAATAAAAACGCAATATTACCTAGCAATTCTCGCAATTGTGCTTCTACCGAGTTTTGGGCATGGTATACATTCATGCTCTTTAAAATAAGCTCATATAAGTACGATTTAGCAACCGAAATGCGGCGAGCAAACTTTTTTTTGGCAAATTTTTTCAGAATAAGATCTTCCCGATAGCTTTTTTGTTTGTCAATAGCATCAAATAACTGGATATAATTGTTCTGTTCTCCAATCACATGACGTGAGGAGTATATTTTAAAAAAGCGTTTCTCGGATTTAGAAAGGCTTTTAATTAAACGAAACAAACTATCATTCCTTTTCATTGGCTTAACTATCTGCTACAAATATATACAAATATAGGCAGCCGCCTTGTATAAGGCATAGTGAAAAAATAAAGTTACAAGTTTCCACGAAGAGATTTTCTGATAGACAAGGCGCAAAACGTAGTAATAAGCACTATTACAAGTATTTGCAACGCAGGATATTGGGAAATGTCGAAGTGGAAAATGCAAACCCCTTCAATAAACATGCTTAGTACATTGTTAAAAAAGTTTCTTGCGGTTTTGGGTGAGCTATTTTTGTGCTAGA
>JAHDBT010000640.1 GCA_020630215.1 Bacteroidota bacterium | reverse complement strand
CCTTTCAGCCAAAGCACTACCATACAAGTAGGAGTGGCGTTAAATCCTAGTAAAAACCTAGCACTACAAATCTACGATATTACAGGACGCAAGGTGTACGAACAAACAAATATCAACACCCAACAAACCCAAATACAAGCACGAGATTTAGGCGAAGGGATATTTATGTATCAAATTTATGAGGAAGAAAATGGGCTAGTGGCAAAAGGGAAATTAGTGGTTATGGAGGAATAAATAGTTTCTGGAAGAATGGATTTTACTAGTAGTTCAAGTTTTTTTGCTTTAAAATAGTTATTTTTTCAGGGGATTCAATTGTTAATTAATTTCTTTTATAATAATCTGATTATTATTGTAATGTTGCTATAATGATTTCTTGTTAGTAAGCAGCGTATTTGCTTTTTTGGTAGGGAAAACTGCCTTTCTTGTCTTTGCAAAACTTTACAATTACCCCTTTCTTTGTACCAACACAAACGCACAATGCTTATGGCGTACGACAATTATTTAATCACCATTAATTTATTTTGTATTTGCATTTTATTAGCACCGTTTTAAAATCAATAGGCTTGTAAAACTTCGTACTTTTCTGGACCCTTAAAGTTTTTCACCTAATGGTAACCTATTAACCTAATCCAGCAACAAGCACTAGACCTTTAAAAGTACCCTATCCATGAAAAAAAATTTTTAAAGGAAAACGATTTTTAAGAA
The DNA here is from genome assembly GCA_020630215.1 of Bacteroidota bacterium. Lineage (GTDB taxonomy): Bacteria > Bacteroidota > Bacteroidia > Chitinophagales > UBA2359 > JAHDBT01. The sequence continues at coordinate 2,952 of JAHDBT010000640.1, read as the reverse complement.
GAGGAGTTGTAAAGTATTAATACAAAATTTTGGTGGTGTTTGAGAAATATTTTTTTGTTAACTATTTGCTACAGAAGCAAACTGTTTTGTCAAGATAGCAGGGATTTTGCCCTGCTATCTTTTTTAGTTTAAAATTATATTGGTAAATAAACAGATAGATATAAAACATTCGCTCGGCAATCAGCAGCCAAAATTGGAAAGCTTTTTTTTAATACCCACATCTCCAACTGACCACTAAAAAAAACCGTCAGCATAAAAAACTGACTACTAACAGTAAGCGCAGCGCACGGTCTGCCAACTGACCACTAAAAAAAACATCAGCATAAAAAACTGACTACTGACAGTAAGCGCAGCGCACGGTCTGATTACTGACTACTTAAAATTCCCAAAAATTTCCTCTTGCACTTTTTTACCCCAAGCAGTCAATTCCTCCTTCGTCCATAACTGCGGATAAAATACAATGCGTTGATTTTTAGGAGGCAGATATTTTTGCCAGTTCGTACCACCTGTTGCGGCAATATCGTTAGGGTCACGCTGTAGGTAGCGCACCGCAGATTTATAGTGCATCAGCGGCCAATGTACATTTGCATTAATATCAAATTGGCGAAGTTCGTGTATCAGTCGTTCATTTTTTTGTTCTGCTTCGGGTAGGCGGAGGTAGGCTTGCCATAAATTATGGATTTTACATTTGTTGGCAATCCTGATAAAACGTTCGCTGTATTTCAACTCAAATTGTCGCAGCGTAAGGGTTTTTTTTCCCGTTGCCAATTCCGATGCGCCCCGTTTCCAATAAAGGTGATCGTACTTAGCCGTTATATCCCCATCTTGCACCTTTGCTCTCGAATCTAAAGCCACTAAATTAATCAAATCCGTCGCATAAATTTCTATCATGCGGTACTGCGCCGACTGAAATCCACTAGCAGGTAATAAAGACATCCGAAATTGTAAAAATTGGTCTTTATCCATCCCATCCACCATAATATCAAATGAGTGAATCAAGGATTTAAAGTAACTATTAATCCGTCTAACCTGTTCGGTAAAAAAGGCAGCCGTTAAAGTTTTTTCTCTTAGTACTTGCTTAGTAGCATGTAGGGTGAGTTTAAAATAGAGTTCGGTAATTTGGTGGTAAATAATAAAAATCATCTCATCCTTAAAGGGGGTAATTGGCTGCTGTAAATTTAGCAGCACATCCAGACGAATGTAATCCCAATAGGTGAGGTAATCGGCATACAGTAGTCCATCCAAATAAGAACGAAGGTCTTGCCCCATCGAAGCATATTTTGCCTCTAGTAGTTTTATTTTGGCAACTATTTCTGGCGATAGAGCAGTCGCATCTCCCTCGTTTGAATTACCATTAGTATTGTTGTTGTTGCTTTTTTCCATTATTGCGGTATTGTTAATAAGTCATTGCATAAGACTTACTTGTTTTAAAGGCGCAAATTTAGCGATAAAAATTTAGAGTAATGGGTAAAAGCATCACTCCTTAGATAAATATATGGAGATATTGTTTTATCTTGTGGAGAGATTACTTGATTACCAAATTAAAAATTATACCAATTGAACGCTCCGTTTTATACTAAATTTCCTGCTTTAGGCACAGAAGAAACTCGTGTAATTACTATATTTCAAGATAATGATGAGTTGCCAAGAGGGAAATATGCTTTTATCGAAAATTTCTGTGTAGATATTAATTGCGACTGTAAAAGAGTTTTATTTACGGTACTTTTTAGCTCTTTAGAAGAAGAGGAGGAGGAGGAAATGATAAATGCTGCAACTATTACTTATGGTTGGGGAGTATATGGGAAAAACATATTTCGTGAGATGGATGGCTTTGACCCTAATGTTCCTTGTTTAGATTTGATGGCCAATCAAACGGAATATGCGCCAATTATTTTAGAAAAATTTAAACAATTACTATTTACTGATAAAAATTACATGGATAGGGTAAAGCGACATTATACCATGTTTAAAGAAGCAATAATAAGAGATAGCCATAAAGGGCGGATTAATAAAGTCAGAAAAAGAAAAGCATTGGGGCGAAATGCGCCTTGTTCGTGTGGCAGCGGTAAAAAGTATAAGCGGTGTTGTGGGAAATAGGGGGCGTTTACAAATTTAATCTTCTATCAGTTTCCGCATAATTAGTATCTAATTCTAGGGTACGGTAATTGGCTGTTCCTAAATGCTCTGTGCCTCTTTTGTTGAATACTTCACAATGTGCGCCTTCGTTAGCATGTCTTGGGGAACTATCTACATACCATAAATATTCAGTGGTTAATTCTCGAAATATTCTTCGTCCGTTTTGAGGGTGATGAGTGGTTATTTCAAAACGACTAATATCGGTTAATCCCATTTCTTCGTCGGTAGGAGATCGTCCGCAGGTAGGGTCGTAAACGGATTTGGTTTGTTTATGGTCTTCAAGCCATTGTTGGGTTTGTTGGTAAGTTGCTAGGCAAGAGAGTTCGCACGTATCAGCTTCTGTTTCATTTTTAATAACGCTTAGTGTGGTAGTATTTTGAAATAAATTAGAAAAGGGGAAATTTAATAATACACCTAATAAATCCCTATCCATTAATTTTCTTTCTGCTAATTCCGCAATAGAACTATTGGTTACCTCTTCCTCCATTTCGGTACAATAAAAATGATCATCGGGGGAGTGTTGGCGATTATCTTCTAAAGTCCAGTTTTCTGTTTGGTTAAAAATTAATCGAAAAAAAGCCTTGCTGTCTTCGGGATTAATTTTGTCAATGTTAGCAATGAAAATCGTATTTTTTAAAATGAGTTGGCTATGAAATAATTGGTAGTTATCTGAATAAATATCTTTTTGTTCAACTTCCAAAAACAACTCAAAAATTCGATTCATTTCCAGAATAGAACTAGTAAATTGTTCTAAATCGTGATAATGTGGAGAATACTCATTAATAAATATTTCCATGGGCTTTTAAATGTTTGGCT
>JAHDBT010000639.1 GCA_020630215.1 Bacteroidota bacterium | reverse complement strand
TGTATAAATGCGGAGCCAACCTGCGACGACAATTGTGCAGAAACGACAGATAGCTACGATGCTGCGAACTGTGCTTGTATTAATGCAGAGCCAACTTGTGATGATGGCAATCCTGATACAGGAGATAGTTATGATGCCGCAAATTGCCAATGCATACATACAGAAGACTGTGGTGCAGATTGTGGAGATTTTTAGTAGGCATTCCCCACTTTATTTTGGTACAATACCATAAACTAAAAAAGGCAGTAAGCGTTTGCTTACTGCCTTTTCTATATAAGAGATAAAAAATAATTTTATTAACAGACAAAATAGTGGAACAGCAATTGAATCATTCAACCATTACGGTCGTGGGTTAGAACCAAAAACTTGCGATGCATATATACCATTACGTTGTGCATCTAAAGAAACAGAAGTGCCAACTCGGTAGTATCCATTATTTAAAAGATTACTTAAATGTGGATGAGAACCAATCCAATTATCGGCAATCTCTTCGGCTGCGGCCTCATAAGTAGGGTACAATACAACGGTATGGTATTTTCGTTTAATCGTTCTAAAACCCATAAACTGTACATTTTCGCCCACCTTATTATAGTTGCCACCATAAAATTTAACTCGGTCTTCGGCAGCTTCTTTTCCCTCGTTTACTTGGTCATTTACTGCCTTCCCGTGCATCATCATATAGTGATTTTGGTCTGTCGAGGCATTGTATAAAAGCTCATCTACTTGCAAGGCATTTCTTCCTTCGTCCATCCGTTTTTCGTTTATTTTGTTATTTACCAAAGTAGATAATAACTGTGCATCAAAGTTCCCTGGAATAATTGGCGTGCCATGTCTAGTACTACTCGTTTTATTTTTGTATTTTACAGTTTTACTAGAACTAGTACATCCAAACAGTATAAAAGCACAACTTACTACTAATAATCCTATTCTTAAATAAGTGAGTGCCGCAGAAAATATAAAGGGAGCAGGGCTTAATGTTGTTAGCTTTTTCATGGAGAATAATTAGTTTTATGGTGAAAAATATTTATGTATTTACTTTATTAATTAAAAATAACGATGAAAGTAGAATCATCCATCATTACTTATCAAATTTTGGCTAAAGCACAATCTTATAACGCTTATCGTACAATGATTAACAATTTACTTGCCAAAAACTTAACAACTGGCTCCAATCATTCGGAAGCAATGATAAATTACACCAAAATGAATGTGCAGCGGATGAAACGTTTAGACAAAACAACTAAACTGTCTCCAGAATTAGTTATCGCATTACAAAAACTAACCGACAAATGGACTTGGCTCATACTAACAGAGGCCTGGTGTGGAGATGCTGCGCAAAATATTCCTATCATTAGCCATTGTGCTAGTGTAAGCGATAATATTGATTTGAGATTTATTTTACGAGATGAACATCCCAATATTATGGATGCTCACTTAACTAATGGAGGAAAAGCTATTCCTAAGTTAATTTGTTTAAAAACCACAGCGTTAACCGAACTTGGTACCTGGGGACCTCGCCCTGCACCATTACAACAAATGGTGATAGAACACAAAGAAAATCCAGTAAAATCGCAACAAGAGTTTTTTAAACAAGCACAGTTGTGGTACATTAAAGATAACGCACAAACCATTCAGCAAGAGTTGTTAAGTTGTATACAAGAATGGAGTGTGAAAAGTAAAAAACTAAAGTAACGAACAGGTACTTATTGGGTGTTTTTTATATGATTAGTTAAACAAAAAAATGCTTAATACTTTTAACCTGACTAACACAAAAGGGGCTATTTACCAAATACTTTTTTTTTAAAGTATTTGGTAAATAGTCCCTTTCGTTATATTAGAACCTACCCATCTTTATATACAAAACGAACATTGTTTTTTAGTTACAATTCAGCAATGAGTAGCAAGTGTTTTAGTATAAATGTATCAGAGCTACTCACTACAGAAGTTGTGTAGGTAATTGATTAGCCGATACTAAAAAAAGGTGAATTAAACAGCGGAATCAAAACCGTCTTTCTACCTAAAGCGAAGCGTACCTTCTACCTTCTACTACTATTCAGCGAATGCAGAATAGCAACGTTTTTTAATTTAAAAAGTGTTTTTTAGCGGAGAAAACTGTACTTAGGATAAGTTAGCAATATACAACAGCCTGACATTATTTAGGGGAAATTAATGTAACAAAATTAGAAAGATGGTTAATAATATAAGCCTAAAAATACAGGTGCAATTAATCAGTTATCGGGTAAAGTAATGGTCTATAAAACACACCTATTTAAACAAAAATACTTATCCTTTCCTCTTTTAAATAACATTTATTGTACGGTCAGTAAAACAGATTAATGTAATATACTGCATGGTATAACCAGTTTTAATTCCTCCTAATGTATAATGCTTTAAGAGATGCCTATCTTCTGAGCACTTTAATCTTATTATTATTAGTCATTTTTTTGTAAAAATAGCTATTCGTTTCAAGTCGTTGGTTATTTTTATTTGTCATGAATGTGTGATTACTTTGCACAAATGAAAGAAATATGCCACCTGTTATTACTCGGAAATTAGCTAATGTTAATACAAGTTATTCTGCTCCTTTAAACAGCCACAACACTAGTGAAAATGCCTGTTCTTGCTTATTGAACTCTTTAAAAAAGCGTTCTGTTCTTGAAAAAATAATGACCTAAATGGCTGATGAATATATTGTTGTTGCAATTTTTTTTTACACAAATCATACAAATCTCCACATAAATCAGATAAAGAAAAATGATCAATTTTCATTCAGTTGGCCTAAAGCTTGTATAATGTTACCCCGAAAGAAATTTATATGTGAACTGCTATAACACACACGCAATAATCTGAGAACATATTCAAAAAAAACACTTTCAAAATAGAAAATAAACTGTTTGTCAACCAACCATCTCCACTCTTTTTTTAATAAATAACGAGTTCGTAGCCCCCTTTTCCTTACTAAAGGGTGGCAGTTTTATACGACCATGATTTAATTTTTCTTATTTTTTTTTCATTAAAACTTATATTAAATGTTCCAAATCCAACATTTAGCCAGAAACATGGCATTTATGCTTGTTTTGCTATGTGTGAGCTATTTAGGAGTTAATGCCCAAGGCTATACTTCTATGGTAGACCTGCGAAATGTTGTTGGAGAACCCCAACCCGACAACATTGTTTTATGTGGTGAATCAGATACCATATCTGTAATTATTGCCGCAACTGATGCAATTACAAATGCAACATTTACTGCCCATCTTCCTCCTAATGTTTATTGGGATGGGTATGTAGGTGGCGTTGACCAAACAGGATTCCCAGTGGTGTTTCCTATTGTAAACGCAAGCCCTAACGATCCTGAATTTGAAATTCCGGATTTGACCGACCAGACCTATGTGAAGATTTATTTTACCGTAAAAGCGGATTGTGGCCTAGCAAGTGCATTGCAAGCGCAACAGCCCATTAATATTAACTACGAAACCAATTATACCGACCCTAGCGGGGCAGCAGGTAGCGATACCTATATGCCGCCGCAAGAATACAATGGTTCGTTTTTTACCCCCGTAGTTAATATTACTGCTATTACTCCTCAATCGGCATCTATACCCGCCGATTTAAACGGGAGCAATCAACTAGTAAGAGATATTACGGTAAGCCAAAATGGTATTAATGCTTATGTAGATAACATCGTGT
>JAHDBT010000638.1 GCA_020630215.1 Bacteroidota bacterium | reverse complement strand
TATTTAAAGTCGGTGCCAGGAATAAAGTAAACAGGCAGTAAACACCATGTCAAACCCCTGTTTAAACACCGTAAAGCCTTGTAAATAGGACGTTTACAATAAACTAAACCCCTACCCTATTAACAATATTTAAAAACAATAAAAACGCTATAAAATGGACATAGTAAAGCAAAATAACGATATAGTTCAGCTAGTTAATAGCAATGAGTTTGCCGATTTTGAGCAACTTACAGACGATACACCGCAAGGAATGGAAGGTGCAGAAAATACAGCACTAGCAAACACACAAGCCAACACATTACAAAGAAAAGAACACCACGTAACAGGCGGAACAAACAGCCTAAGCATAAACAAAAACATAAATGTAAAAACGGGCTATTATGGCGGTTTAGATAGAACGGTCGGAGTGTTTGAAAATCTATCAAGTGGGGGAGGTGCATTTGTTGGGGAAAGTGGCAAGGCTTTAAATAATGCCGTGTTGCTAGGTCATAAGCTAACGGAAACCGCAAACCTATTTATAAAACTGCTTATGAAGGTTACAAGCATCACACATTGGACACCAAGCGAAATAACGAAACATAACAAGCTTATGGCAGAACGTGGGGCGGCTATTGCGTGGGGGTACTTCCTTTGTGGTCTGTCTTTGCTGATGGTAGTTTGCATTTTTATTTTCGTTCACTCACTAATTAAAGGACAATGATAAAAGCATTATTAAAATACTTGTTGTCCTTCCTCATATTGGGGGGCATGGTAGGAGCTTGTTATTACTGGCCCGTATTACTGCTATTTTGTGGAGGCTTATTAATTGGGTTCTTTTCGTTTTATGTTTATTGCTTCGTCAATTTGGAGCGTATCATGTGGATGTTTTACCCGTTGATAGTTGGGAACAAAAAACAGCGTCAAAGAATAGTACAAGCCCTTTTACCCTCCCTTTGGTTTAGTAGGAGTAACGATATAATTATAGAAGTACAAACGAATGATAGCAAAGTAAAACAAATTAGAATACCAGTAAAGAAGCTAGGCAATAGTAATAAATTTCTAATGGTAGGTAACTTGCAATTTTTAAAACGTATCGAGGTACATTTTAATGAGATATTCAGCAAGTAAAATAATTACTATCTTAGCTCCTGATTGAATGCACAAGCGATTTGTGCAACGGGGGCAAGTGCATTAATTGTGCTTGCCCTTTTTTATATCGCTTATGCTTGAATCATTCAGCACTAAGTACTGATTAGTTGAAAATATCGCACGTATGGACGTTACAAAGTACTTAGGTCAGTAGGAGCGACCGCACCATCGCAAGCAGTAACAGGCGATAATTACACAAATTACACAAAATAGGGTACTTTTGAGCTTATGTAATATTTTACCTAGTATCAAAAAAAACGGTAAGCGTTTATTTAGGTTTTTATTAATACGTTTAAGCAGTTTTTCGGATTCAAAAACGGTTAGAAAACGGAATAAACCCTAAAAAGTGTATCAAAATAAACCCCTAGCGTATCAAAGTAATTGATTAAAACATAATCTATTGATTATCAAGGACTTACAAGATAAGTGCTTTTTTTGCTACATTCTTTTAATGTATTACGAAAAACACTTGTTTTTTTTGATACAATTTTGTACCTTTGCTATTGTTAATTAATCATTAAAGATATAATCATGAAAGCAATTATTTACGGTCGAGTTTCAACGGATAAACAAGATTATAGCAGACAGGTAAACGAATTAAAGGCATACGCTAAGAATAACGGCTACGAGGTAGTAAATACCTTTGCAGATATTCAAAGCGGTAAGACGAAAGCTAAAGACCGTAAAGCAGCTAAAGAGATGTTTTCATACATTGAGAATAACAAAGTGGATATAGTTCTAGTAAGTGAAATATCAAGGATCGGACGTTCTGCTATAGATGTACAAAAGAATATTGATACTATTGTAAACGTGTTGGGTATTGACTTATACATCCATCAGCAAAGCATGAAAGCCCGAAATAAGGACGGCAAAGTAAATGCTGCATTCAAATTGGTAACAGATGTATTGGCTAATGTGGCGCAAATGGAACGTGAACAAATTAGTGAACGAGTAAAATCAGGACTGGAAGAAGCCAGAAGAAAAGGAAAAACACTTGGGCGACCTACTGGCGCAACTCAAAGCAACAAAGTACTACTATCTAAATACAAAAATGTAGTTGATAATCTAGGTCACGGGCTATCATTGCGTAAAACTGCAAAGCTTTGTGATGTATCGGTAAATACTGTTAGAAAAGTTAAGGAAGCACTAGCAGCAGCATAACAACAATGTGCCGTCCTTCCTCAAAATGTGGGGGCGGCTATTCGTTGGCCAGCGTCCGATGGAGCAACCCGACACAGAGCCAACAGCCATTTTATACCAATTTCCCGACTTTGGGCAAATGGTTCTATCAAATGACCATCAAATAAGAAAATCATGGGCAACTATATTCTTATAATATAGCCACCCATAAAACAGCCCGAAAAATGACCAATTCAATAGGCGAAAATTACAAGCGTAAAGTGTTCGTTATCCTTCGCACCGACACAAACAAGGTCGAAGTCAGAACCAATAAAAAACAAGTGTTCCAGTATTTAGAAGATTTAAAAATTACTCTACGTTTGGGCGGTCGCATCGGTGACGCTTTGAGGCAACAGGGCAAAGACGACACAGTAAGCACATACAACGTATTTACTAAGCGTTTCAACATTAATTTATCAAGCATTCAGTTTACAGTCAATAGCCTGTTTAGTGATTTTAAAATCATTATTACGGAGCATGAAATTTAAAAGAGGTTACGAATTAAATAAAAATATAACTTGGTGCAGCTCTCCAGGATTTTTATCAACACAAAAGGCTAATTATCAAACACTTACAAAAAAAGTCTTTTCGCTGAGTTTTTACGATGACAAAAAGAGCAAAAATAATAATACATAACTCACTAAAATAACATTCAAATGAAAGGTAAAACAGAAGATTACACCAAGCAGAATATTGACACTATCCTGCAAGCGATGCAAGTAATTAGCGATGACTACCAAACAAGGTACTACACTAATTACATGAATGAATTAATAGGTCGTATAGACGAAACTGGCAGCCGTCCAGTACACCCAGCGTTACGGGGAAAAGCTGACAAAGAAATAGTAACTATTAATCCTATTGGTGACTATCAAGGTATTTGTATGGAACAATGGGAAGAAATAGAAGCGTACATGTTACAAGTTGCGAAGCGTACAGGCTACACAATGAAAGTAACTATTGAACTTGACTAATTAACAACATCATGAACACAACAAACACAAAAGAAAACTTACAAGCAATCAAGGCAGCCATGCAGCAAATTAAGCCCGTAGACCGTAGCGATTACTTTGCTAACTACTATAGCGAAGTATTAGCCCGACTTGCTGACATCGAGCGCAATAATAACAGTATAGCAAACAAGATTCTTAATAATTAGAAGATGCACAACAGTAACCATCGCCACAACTCCGACCAATACGGTCGAGGGGCATTATTAGTGCCTGTACTCGCTTATCTTTCTTTGATAGGCTGTATTTGCCTAGCACTTGCTTATGTGGCTTGTGAATGGCTTAATGTGGCTTATGTGTGCGAGTTGTTGCAGAGATTGTAACAAGCTGCTTGCAACGCAATAAAACGTATAGGAACGCAGAGAAGCGCA
>JAHDBT010000637.1 GCA_020630215.1 Bacteroidota bacterium | reverse complement strand
AAAAAATGGTTGTTGAAACAATTTGAAGAATTATAGAAAGGACTAAGCTAATGGTTGATTGCGTGAATATGTTCTAGTTATCCAACAATTAAGCCATTTAGCCCCGCTAAATAAGCCTCCCACCCAACACGCTGGTAATGCGTTGCACTAGCCTGTGGATTTTCGGATTGATAAATACCTCGCCCAACAATTATTACATCCGTGCCTTTTTCCCTAAAAGCTTTGGCTGGCGAATCATATTGTTGGCCCATTGCATCTTTGGCTACCGTTAATTTAATGCCAGGGGTTAAATGTAATTGCCCTGCTGCTAATGCCTGTTTACTTTGGCTCACAATTCCTACCACAACATCCGAATATTGTTTTGCAATGGCGACTACTTTCTCTTGGTAAGCCTCATCTGTCAAAGTATCAACGGTTGACATTTGGCTGATTAAAATAATGGCTGGTGAATGTTGTGCTGCCTGTTCGCTTCCCTTTTTATTTTCCGACAAGGCTTTAACACTCGCAGCACCCGCTACTGCATGTACCGTAATAGCATCCGCCCAAGTTGCTATTTTATAAATTCCCTTGTAGTATTGGTGGTAAACAGTATTTCCTATGTCTGCAAATTTCCTATCTTCCAATATTAAAAAATTATGTTTAGCACGGAGCAGTTTTAGTTGTGCTATAAATTCGGTATCAAAATTGCTTATTATATCAATATGTGTTTTTAAAATAACAATGTGCGGAGCTACTGATTTTACGGTTTCTAAAAATTTAGTTTTATCATTTATATCTGCCGAAAAGCAAAGGTTGGATTTTTTTTGTTGAATAAGTTGTAGTAATTTTTTATTAAAAGGATGCTGGCTTTCTTGCGCTAATGTTTTATAGGTTTTCCGTATTTTTATACTAGAGTTTATATTTTTGGTGCTAGTAGATATACTTACTTTTTGTTTATTAATAAAGGTAATGAGTTGCTGGTATTGTAGGTCTGTAATTTTTTGATGTTGGTTTAAAATCTGTGCTAATTCACTAATTTTAAAAATGCTTTCATTAGGATAATGGTGTGCATCTAAATTTTTACTTCCTCCTTGTTCCCTATCAATAATGCTTAAAAGTAAGCTTGGTACTAATGCTTCCGCTTCTAGTTTATTAGCACTTTCAATAAACGAAATGCCACTTGTTATTACATCATCAATTAAAACAACTTCATCTCCTCTTTTAAAAACACCTTCTAGCATTTTTTTTGTACCGTATTTTTTTTGCTCTTTTCGCATTAAAATTTGGGGTATGTTTAATTCCTGTGCTACTAAGCTACTTAATGCTAAGGCGGCATAAGGCACACCGCAAATATGCTTAAACTCCTTGTCTTTCAATTGTTTAGCAATAATAACCGCTAATGATTTTAAAATAGTTGGATAAGCACAAAGCTTACGCATATCAATATAAAAAGGAGAGGTGATGCCACTTTTAAGGGTGAATTCTCCAAAACGAATAATTCCTTTGTCAAATAATTTAAAAGCAAATAATTCTTCTTGCATCCGTCTATTAATTTGAATTGATTATCTTGCCGCAAAATTAATTAAATAATTTGCACTTTTTATAAACATGCCAAAAATTAATTTTAAGCAAAAAATATAAAATATGATACGTTCCAATGTTTCTGTTGCAACTCAGTTTGCAGGACTGCAATTACAGAGCTGTATTTACAATGCAAGCGGTCCCTGGTGTACTACCAAAAAAGAACTGATGGATATAGGACAAAGTGCAGCAGGCGCAATTATTACCAAAAGTTGTACGCTACTTGCTAGAGAAGGAAACCCTACACCTCGATATTTTGAAAATAATTTAGGCAGTATTAATTCGATGGGATTGCCCAATAAAGGCTACCAATATTACCAATCAATTGCTGAGGAAATAACCGCAAAATTTCAAAAGCCCTATATCGTTTCGGTTAGTGGATTGAGTTTGGAAAACAATATGCGTATTTTAGAAAGCCTGCAAACTCAAAAAAACATTGCGGCAATAGAGTTAAATTTGTCTTGTCCTAATGTGGTAGGAAAGGCACAAACAGCCTACGATTTTCCGCAGGTTGTTAAAGTGCTAAGGGCAATTGCTCCTTTAAATAAAATACCAATCGGAATTAAATTACCTCCTTATTTTGACTTTATTCACTTTCAGGAAATGGCAGCAATTATTAATCAATACCCAATAGCTTTTGTAACTTGTGTAAATAGTATTGGCAACGGATTGTTAATTGATATTGAAAAAGAAGCCGTAGTAATACAACCCAAAGGAGGATTTGGCGGTATTGGTGGAGATTATATAAAACCGACTGCACTAGCAAATGTTTGCAAATTTCGGGAATTACTTCGGGCGGATATTTCGGTGATTGGTTGTGGGGGAATTAAAACGGGACAGGATGTTTTTGAACATTTACTTTGTGGTGCAGATGCGGTTCAAATAGGCACACAGTTTATGAGCGAAAAAGCAACTTGTTTTAAAAGAATAGTTAATGAGTTGCAACATTTAATGCAAAAAAAAGGCTATCATTCTATAGCAGATTTTAAAGGGAAGCTTATTCAAGCCTAGTAAAAATCATTGTTATGAAATGGTTAACAAAAGATTAATTTTTATTAATCCCTTGGATCTTAGGGGGGGATTAATCTACTTTTGCAGCGTTTTTGGAAATTAATTTAATTCACTTATTACAACAGCAACAATGACCAACACAGTTTTTAAAAACGATGCAGCAGCATCTTCGATGTTTCCTCTAATTGAGCCTCATTTATTTTCGGTAGTAACGAAAAGAATGAGGCTTTTTTTTGAGCAAAAAGGTTTTTTAGAAGTACACACACAAAACCGTTTAAGTATTATGGCGGCTTGTGAAGACCCTAACACGATTGCTACTTACGATTATGCTGGCAAGGTGTGGCCATTACCACAAACAGGGCAAATGTGGTTAGAGTACGAATTGTTAAACGACCCTACTGCCGCAGGTTTTTATTGCGTAAGCACCAGCTACCGCATGGAACCAAATCCAACAGAAGGCCGACACAATTTAATATTCCCGATGTTTGAGTTTGAATTGCCAGGAGGCTACGATGCTTTAGAACAAATGGTAGCCGAATTATTGGAGTTTTTAGGTTTTGGACCTGCTTCGGCTTATGCTGGTAACGATTACCTAAATATTGCCAACTCTTACGGTATTAAAGAATTAGGGCATGACGAAGAAGAACGTTTATACAAAGATTTTGGACCTATTTTCTTCTTAAAAAACTTTCCAGAGTATACCAGCCCTTTTTGGAATATGAAACGCAGCGAAACACAAGCAAACATTGCCAACAAATTAGATGTGATTATGCATGGCGTAGAAACGGTTGGCTCGGCAGAAAGAAGTTGCAACCCTACAGAAATGAAGGAAGCTTTTTTAACGATTGAAGATGGTAAATATGCCGCTAAAATTTACAGTCTATTTGGTAAAGAACGAGTAAACCAAGAATTAGACGAATTTTTATCGCACAACTTTTTCCCTCGTTCTGGCGGCGGTATTGGCTTAACTCGAATGATACGAGCGATGCAATTATCTAATTTAATTTAAACACTATCGGATTTTTTATCGGTTAGTTTTTTTTTTAGTTTATGCTAAACCACATTGGGTTTTGTGCAAATAGTTATTGACATTTACATTTAATCAAGCGAGACGCTTGAA
>JAHDBT010000636.1 GCA_020630215.1 Bacteroidota bacterium | reverse complement strand
CCAGCCTCACGGCTGGAGCGTAACGGGCCTCAAGCGTCTCGCTTGATGTAAATGTTAATAACTATTTGCACAAAACCCAATGTGGTTTAGTATATATAATAAAAAAATCCCGTAAGGATGATCTATTTATAGCAAATAGCTACCCCACAAAGCCCTCTTTATACCCAAAGCGAAGCGTACCTGCTACGTGCTACTGCTATTTAGCGAATGCTGAATAACACACTATTCCAATAATTCAAGTAAGTTGGCTCGGTAAGTTTCGCCAATAGGTAAAACTTTATCCTCCACACAAACATGGCTTTTTTGGAAAGATTTTATTTGAGCTACTGCTACAATAAAAGAACGATGTATCCTTATAAATTGCTTGGAGGGTAATTTTTGAGAAATACCTTTTAGGTTTAATCGTGTTAATACAATGCCTTCTTTGGTAACTATTTTTACATAATCTTTCAACCCTTCTATAAATAAAATATCACTTAACAAAATTTTCACAGTTTGATATTCAACTTTTACCCACAAAAAATCGAGTGTTTTTTCTACTTCTTTTGCATCGTTATTATTTAGCTGTAAGTGTTTATGTGCTTTATTTACGCCTTTTACAAAACGCTCAAAACGAATAGGTTTTACTAGGTAATCTACTACATCTAATTCATACCCTTTAAGTGCATATTGTTCATAAGCTGTTGTAAAAATAATGAGGGGAGGATTTTTTAGGCTGTTTAATAATTCGATGCCTGTAATATCTGGCATTTCAATATCTAACAAAAGCAAATCAGTGTTTTCTTGATGCAACAAATCTAAAACTTTAAATGCATTATTACTGGCTAATTGTAACTGAAGAAAAGGCACCTTGTTTACAAAATTAGAAAGCAATTGAATGGCTGGCATTTCGTCATCAAGAATAATTGTTTTCATATTGATATTTTTTACTTAGTGACCCGTCAAGATAATAGTAATAAGTTGTATTTCCTAGCAAAGCACAAAAATCACCAGTATATAAAACTGACCGCAAAGCACTAGTTCAGCCGAAAAAATAGATGAAAAGGCTGGTGAAGACCAATAAGGGATACTTGTTTGCAACCTAAAAAAAATGTTACGACTCACCACATAGATTTTAATCGAAGCTAATAGTTCACCGGTCACTGAGCGTAGTCGAATGCGGTGTGCTGAACGAAGTCGAAGTAGGTGAGGTGAACGGGCTTAAAGGTAGCGAAAATAGCTGTTCCTGACCTCTTTTCTAATACTTCGACTACGCTCAGTAACCGAAAAGGGGAATTAAAACGATAAATTATTCCTATGTTTAGTAGTAACAAATAAATAATGAACTCCCCCTATCTATCTTTCACGATGCTGGTGATATAGGCTTAGGAAACAATAGTTTTCTAAAGTTATTGATAAAATGCGTACATTTGCCTTCTTATGAGTAGTAAAAAAAATAGAGGAAAACGAGCTTATAACAAGGGGCTGCAATTAGAACAGGATTTTGCTCAATGGATGCAGCGAAAAATGGGTTATAACCGCACCAAATTCCGCGAGTTTGTAAATGGCAAAATTGCTACTCGCCCATACGAAATTGATATTCACGGTATTAAAGAACAAGCTTTTTGGCGACTCATCACCCTACTAGGTATTGCCCTTGTTGTTTTATCTATATTAATGATTATTGGCGAACTAGATGTGGTGCGCTACTACGTGCAAGATGTGGTTTCCTTGATACGATTAAAAACCAAAGCAGCCTTGTTTATTATTGGCGGTATTGGATTGGCAATTGGTTATTGGGGTAGGAGTAAACATACACAACATGCTTGGGTGGAGTGCAAAAATTTAAGTACCAAAGTTAAACGAGATCATATTTTCAAACTTAAATCATCTGTTAAAGATGTACGACAATCGAAAGATACTCGATGGCAGCCAGATTTGGTGATTTTTGTTTCGGGTTCGGGTTATGATATTGATGCCCTTAATTTTGCTCGGGCTAATGGCATTGTTTGCTATCAAGTAAAAGGGAAAGGGTTTGAGAAGGTTTAGAGGATTGAATTTTGATTTTTCGCTCCCGATTAGTCTTGACATTTTTTGACATGTTTATCGAAGAGATTTACACTTTTCGCTACAAGCTAGGAGGCTTGAAACCCAAACGGCTCAAGCGAGACGCTTGACCCTGCGTTCCTTTTTTGTAAAAAAAGAACGCCCGGTCCAGCCTTCCGGCTGGAGCGTAACGAGCTTCAAGCCTCTGGCTTGTTGTCAACTACTTTTAGTATTTGGATAAACATGCCTATTTTTTCTATTAAAATTTAAAATCGAGGAATTTAAAATTTTTGACCTGCTAAGTGAAGGATAAAAAAGCCCCCTTATTTCCATCTTTTGAAAATAGCACAATCTTTGTGTAACAATCAGTTAGGTAGCAATACTTTTTAGTAGTCTTGCGTCCTAATAGTATTAATTTATCATTCGTTATGAGCATAAAAAAATCGTTAAATAAAATAAAAAATCGAATTTCGGCAACGGCTTCTAAGAAGCGAAAATCTAAGAAAACCGTTAAAATATTGTCGATTGATGGTGGTGGAATGCGGGGAATTATACCTACAATGGTGATGGATAAGATAGAACGCTTGACCCAAAAACCTGTTTGCGAACTCTTCGATGTGGTAGCAGGCACCTCTACGGGTGGTATTTTGGCTTTAGGAATTACCATGCCCGGCACTCCCCCCGGCCAACCCAGATTTAGATCGCGTGATTGGATAGCGATGTACGAAAACGAGGGACCTAAAATTTTTAACAAATCTTTGTGGGAACAAATCCGTTCTATGGGCAGTATTATTGACCGTACTTACCGTGCCGAAGGATTAGAGGAAGTATTAGCAGATTATTTTCAAGATACCCGCTTAAAAGATGCCCTTACCAATGTACTCATTACCTCCTACGAAATGCAATACCAAAATCCGTGTTTTTTTAAAAGTCATTACGCCCGCAAACGCCCCGAATTTGATTTTTTTATGCGGGATATTGCTAGGGCTACTTCTGCTGCACCAACTTACTTCCCTCCTGCCCTACTAGAAGTACAAAACCGAGAACAACCCTTTGCTCTAATTGATGGCGGTGTGGTAGCTAATAACCCTGCAATGTGCGCCTATGCCGAAGCCAAAAGCTTGTACCCCGATGCCGAAGAGTTTATTGTGGTGTCGCTAGGAACAGGGGCAATGGTACGTAGTTATACCCACGAACAAATTAAAAAATGGGGCTTGGCCAGTTGGATTCAACCCATGTTTGATTTATGGTTTCAAGGGGCAAACTTAACCGTTGAATACCAACTCAAACAATTTTTACCGCCTAAAGCAAATGGCGATAAACGCTATTTCCGCTTTCAAACTGCCCTTACCAAACAAACCGAATACATGGACGATACCAGTCCAACCAATATGAAACAACTAAAAACCTTGTGCAAAGAAAATATTTTACGCCATCGCAAAAAAGAAATTAAAGCCTTGTGTGAACGGTTGGTGAAGGAGTAGATATAGTATGGCGAAGTTTGAAATCTTATAAAAATAGCTTATCTTGCTATAAGTGACAGAAACAAAAAAAATAGCATGTCGATAAAAGAAAAAATAATATTAGATTTAAATGAAATTGCTAGTCCTAAACTATTAAATCAAATTGCTGAGTTTATTGAGTTAGTAAAAACGAGTTACGCTAATAACCAGGAAAGCAATAAGGA
>JAHDBT010000635.1 GCA_020630215.1 Bacteroidota bacterium | reverse complement strand
GTCTTTAAAGTAGTTTTTTTGTTGTCTAATGGTATAAGGATACCTTACAACTGCAAACTCCACCTTTTTCTGGCTTTTTTCGTAGCGGTTAAGTACTTTATTAAATACTTTCATTAACTTAAATAAACTCACCGATTCTAATTCGGCATCTAGCGTATATTTATCGTCAATGTGATGCATTTCGTGATGCATATTACCTCGTTGAAAACGCATAGAACGATTTTTTTCCATATTGGCCAAGTCGCCAACAATTTCTTTAAACCGTTTGTACTCTAGTAGGCGTTGTACTAATTCTGCACGAGGATCAATTGCTTCGCCAAACTCATCTAACTCTTTACGAGGCAATAGCATTTTAGCCTTAATACGCATTAAGGTAGCAGCAACCAAAATAAATTCACTAGCCAAATCAATGTTTAGTATTTCCATTTGGTGAATATAGTCCAAAAAATCAGCTGTTATTTTTGCTATTGGGATGTCGTAAATATCTACTTCATCACGTTCAATAAAAAATAAGAGCAGATCAAAAGGACCTTCAAATTGGGGCAGTTTAATTTTGTAAATCACAGGTGGCAGTTTTTGGACTCGCAAAGTTACTAAATCCAATTTATAATACCTTGATTTTCTATCATCTTGTAGCAATTAAAATAGTTGCTTGGTGATGATACTAGCAGATATGCTTTATTTAGAAAAGCAATAACCTTTATTTAGACCAAATATAAGTTTACCAATAATTACCCAATAAGGTTGTTTTTCATGAACCTTTGTCCGTACTTTGTGTTTTATAATCTATTTACTAAATAGTGGTTGAAAAAAGTTGTACCACTTATTTTTACCGTTACGTATTAAAGTGAAAATTGGACATGCTTATCTAAGCGGTTGACACCTTTTTGGGTAGATAGTAGAGAGGGGATGGTATTTGGACGGTTTCGCTTCGCTACATCGCTGTAAAGTGTCAAGTACTTTTCCTTACTGGATAAACAGGTCAAAAATTGAAAAAAAATTAAAAATAAAAAACTATGTTACCAAAAGCAGTAGAAGAAGGATTAAATAAACAAGTAGCTATGGAAGCATTTGCTTCTCAAAATTACCTAGCAATGGCTTGTTGGTGCGATAATAATGCACTAGAAGGATGCGCCGCCTTTTTATATCATCATGCCGAAGAAGAACGGATGCACATGATGAAACTGGTGCGCTATATTAACGAATCGGGTGGTTTTGCTATTATTCCTGCTATTGCACAGCCTAACTTAACCTACGAAAACGTTCAGCAATTATTTGAAAGTGCTTATCAGCACGAACTCAAGGTATCTAAATCTATTGATGAATTAGTAGATTTAAGCGACTTAGAAAAAGACCGCCAAACCTCTACTTTTTTACAGTGGTACGTAGACGAACAGCACGAGGAAGAAGCCTTATACCGAACCCTACTTGATAAGGTGAAGCTGATAGGTATAGAAGGCAGAGGACTGTATTTTATTGATAAAGAGGTGCAAGTATTATTAGATATAGTAGAAGCAAAAGAAGCCGCAGAAGGATAAGTTTTACAAAGGTAGCAGGTATACAGTGGGTTTTGTATTGATGGATTGTAGGATAATATACTAGGCTAATGAGGAATGAAAGGCTCCCTTTTTTTTGTCATAAAAACGCTATAATGCCTAAAAATAAGTAGTTTTGTGTTACAAAATAGGCAGAATGTTTTCTGCTAACAATAAAAGTGAAAATGCGGAATGAAAGTTGATTCGTATAATATGCTATAACCTAATTCAATTATTGATTTAATTATTTAACAGAGGCCATGAAAAAAATATACAATATCGGTTTTGCTTGTATGCTATGCACTTTTAGTTTAGTAACTTTTGCGCAGCCCACTATTACCCAAAATGCTAACCACCAAGTTAATGATGAGTTAATGGTGTATGATGCAGATGCTTCGGCAATTAATCAAGGTGCATCAGGAGCAGACATTACCTGGAATTTTCAGGATTTAGAAGTGCTTGATTCTTTAAAAGCTACCTTTATTAACCCTGAATCAAGCCCTTATGGTGCTACCTTTCTTAATACAAATATTGCTATTGAATACGAAAAACCATATTGGTTATCTTCTTATGCACTTACTTACGAGTTTTACAGTTTTGTTAATTCAAACTTAACTCGTTTAGGTATTGTTAATAATGGAGACGATTTAGTAACCTATGATAATTCGCAAATATTATTAGCCTATCCTTTTACCTATGGAAGTGGAAACGAAGATACTTATAGTGCAGACTACTTATCAGGGGCTAATAATATTATAGAAGAAGGCACCATCACCTTAGAAGGGGATGCTTATGGTACTTTAAAATTACCCTATGGTACTATTGATAATGTATTGCGTATAAAAACAATTATGGATTATACGCAAGATATTGATGGTGTATTAGAACTAACCTATCATGTAGAAACTTATGCATGGTATCACCCTAGTTCGTCGTATCCATTATTATACATTTATACCGAACAATTAGATGGAGGCAATGCTTTTAAAAAAGTAAAATATAGCAATAATAATGTTGTAAATATAGCAGTAGGAGTAAACGATATTACTCGCCATGATTTTAGCTTAACAAGCTACCCTAATCCAGCTACAAATAATGAGGTAGTAACAGTAGCTTACGAGCTAGATAAGCCTGCACAAGTACAAGTTAACGTGTACAATATGTTAGGGCAATTAATGACACCGCTAGAAAATGCACAGCGAAATGCAGGACAACACAACTTGCAATTAAGCCTAAAAGAGTATCCTAGAGGCGTTTATTTTGTAGAGCTAACTACTAGCGATGAAAAACGACAAATGATAAAAATTTTAGTACAGTAGAGTATTGCTTGTAAAATTTAGTAAATAATGCTAGTTTTTAAATCCTCCTATTTTGTATAGATAAAAGTAGGAGGATTTTTTTATTTTTGTAGGAAGTGTTAAGGAGGATAGGCATATTTTTTGCCTATTGTTGTGACATTAAAGCCCTTCTTTTCGTATTAAGAAGGAAGCTAATTAAACTTGTTAAATTGTGGTGTCGATTAAATCACAAAATTTGGAAACCCCTAATTTAACAATGCATTATTTGATTTCATTTTTTATCAACCAAAAATATTAAAGAATCTATGTTAGATCAAATTGTAAACCTAGTAAAAGATCAGGCAGTAAACCAATTCACCAATAACTCTGATGTGCCTAATGAGCAAGCAGAAGTAGCAGCAACAGCAGCTGGTGAATCTATTTTTGAAACCATCACCGAGCAACTTTCTGGTGGCAATATGGATGCCGTAAGTGGCTTATTAACAGGTGCTTCTGGTGCCGACAGTTCTAATCCTTTAGTGCAAGGGGTTATTAGCAATCTTACTAGTAAATTAACGGGCAGTGGCGTTGATGCTGGTGCTGCACAGAGTGCTGCTTCTGGTATTATACCAGGCTTAATGCAATCGGTAGTAGGTAAATTTATGTCGCCTGCACAAGAAGATAGTGGTTTCGATGTACAATCGTTAATGAATCAAGTAGCGGGTAATGCTATTAAAGATCAAGTAACTAAAGGTATTGGCGACGCTTTAGGTGGTATGTTTAAATAAACAATGCACCAGTGTTGTTGTGAGGAGGTTTGTTAAATGGTATTTTATAAACAATGCTTTTAGTGAATGAGAAAAAATAACCTCCACCAATTTAATTTATTCTATTTCCCAA
>JAHDBT010000051.1:9266-22631 GCA_020630215.1 Bacteroidota bacterium | reverse complement strand
GCCTATGGCTTGCGCTCAACTAACTTCGATAAATAGGTCAAAAATCGCTTTAATTATTCTGCTACAATGGGAGCAAGCATTTTTTTAATATCTTCGCTCCGATTGCCACCTACTTTAATAAATGCGGCAGGCTTACCTAACGGCGCATCTACGGTATGCCATTGCTTACCTTTGTATACTTTTCCAGACCAAATATGTTCCCAATTTCCTGCTGGAAAATAGCCTTTTACTTTTTTCTGACTTTTTTCTATTACTGGCACAACCAAGAGGTCTTCCCCTAGTAAAAACTGATGCTCCAAATTATATGTATTCACATCGTTTGGATAGTGCAACCAAGTATGCCTAATTAAGGGGTAACCCTTTAGACTTGCCTCTTTAGCTAAAAGTTTAAAATAGGGTTTTAAAGCATAGTGAAGCTTGCCCATTTTGGCATAAAAATCAACGGTATTTTTATTGCTGTATACCTGGGCATTTTTATCGGGTTTTAATCCTTCGTGCGTGCGATAGATGGGCATAAAGGCGTTCATTTCGCTCCACCTAAAGAGGAGTTCTTCGCTGCGGGTTACTTTTACAAACGGAAAAGTAACGGTGGTGTAGCCGCCAATATCGCTGTGGTTAATGGCAATGCCACTTAATCCGCTAGAAAGAGCTGCTGGAATGGTAGAACCGATGCCATCATTTTTTCCCCAGTTTACCATCTGGTCGCCCATCCAAAATGCGGTGGAGTATTGGTTGGAATAGCTGTATCCTGCTCTGGAAAAAAATACGATTTCGCCCTCTTTACCCATCTCTTGTATGGCTTCTCTGTTTAACCTAGCCCACTCTACAGGGTAACGATTGTGATGCACTTTAGGATCTTCGCCCGAGTGCAGCTTGGCATCCCAGGGCGACCATTCGCCAAAATCGGCCATCCATCCATGCAAGCCGCCTTCAATCATATTGGTTTTAATAATGCCTTTCATCCACTCAAAAGCATCGGGGTTGGTGAGGTCTACTAGGTAGGCAGGAAAACCAGCGGTTTCAATTTCGTAATCTTTTCCTTTAGGTGTTTTAATGAGGTAACCTTCTTTTTTGGCTACTTGTACCATTTCTCTTTCGTTGGGTAAAAAGGAATTGATATAACCAAGCACCATTACCCCTTCCTTGTTCATTGCTTGGCAGTAATTTTTAAAATCGGGAT
Organism: Bacteroidota bacterium; assembly: GCA_020630215.1. Taxonomy (GTDB): domain Bacteria; phylum Bacteroidota; class Bacteroidia; order Chitinophagales; family UBA2359; genus JAHDBT01. The sequence goes on along the minus strand of JAHDBT010000051.1, from coordinate 21,451 downwards.
ACGTCGCTTCGTCGGGTCGCCAGTTCCACCACAGTTGCGAGCCAAAACGGGTTTTGCGTTTGCCCACCCAATCTTGTATCCATATGGCGGTTACGGGATTGCCAGCAGCTTTCGCCTCCGCTACTACTCGTTTCGATTTTTCGGCACCTCCCTGCAAGCCTATCCAAGTGCCATAAGCCCAGTCGGGCAATTCGGGCATTCGGCCTGTTTTTTCGGTGTACGCTTCTATTAAGTCTAGCGGATTATTGGCCATCCACATATCCGCTTTTAGCTCGTTTCCCCAAAGCTCAATGCTGATGAGTTCCTCCTTGGTTAAATCAAATTTTATATACTCGCTATTATCTACAAACATGGCTCTATTACCAACACCTAAATTTTTACTGCCCGTAGTTATAAAAAACGGGATGCCGCAATAAGTGGTAAAAGCATTGCCTCCTGCCCCCCCTAGTTTTGCTAGTCGGGTAATGGGCTTGTCGCCACGTCCTAGGCCTTGTTCTTCCGTAAAAATGGGTACTGCTTTTCCTTTCATATTTACGTGCGAAAACTGCTCGCCAAAACCAAAAACTTGTTCTTCTTTATCGCTTAAAAAAGAGAGCCAAAGGCGATTGTAGGCTTTGTTAGACAAGCTTAAATGAATGCTTACTTGCTCGGTGCTGTGATAATTTAAGGTAAGTACAAAACCGCAATCGCAATTGGTAAATTGTCCTTCTAAAGTTAACACATCTCCCTTGCGGGCTGATTTGGTTAACTCGTATTCGGTACATGTTTTTTTTGCTTTATCTTTAAAATGGAAAGAAGCCATTTTGTATTTTACCTTTGCCTCATGTTGGGCAATTTTTATAAATGGCTTTTTTAGCGGAAATTCGATAATATTGGTGGAAGCTGCCGTTGCTTTGGAGGTATCTGCTAGTGTAATCGTATTAATGGAGGAAGGTAATACCTTTTGTAAAGGAGGGCTTGCACTTAGCAAATTGGTATTAAATGCTACGAAAAAAAAAAGGAGGAGAAATTGAGTAAACGCTTGAATGCAGTTCATTGTTGAATGATTTAGAGGTATACAGAGGTACAAGTGTGACAAACAATCCAATTAGTGTTTTTTTTTAATATTCTAAGGATGCTTAAAAGCATCCTTTTATTGGGTAACACGTTCGCTTTGTAGTAACTTTTAAACATTGCTTCTTTTGAAACAAAAATTCACAAATACGCAAAGATTTTAAATCGAAGCAAAGACTTATCGCCCTGCGACTTCCAAAATGGCAGTTCTTTTTTTGAGGGTGCGTAAACTTAATGCTACTACAACACCTAATATTAATACCGTTAACCAAAACCCGCTAATGCCCCATTGTCCGAGGTAAAAATAATGTTTTAGCACATTAATTAGGGCAAAAGAAATCACCAACACGAGCAATCCCGTGTATTCTCGTTTTAGTACATTTTTAAGCGAAAAAGTTAAATCACCGCTTTTCCATTGGCTTAGTTTAGGAATAAAGGCGGGTGTTGTTTTTGCCCAAGCAATATACGCATTTCCAAACTTATTTCTTAGAAAAGCTTCTTCGGCAAACATAATACGCTCATAGTAAATCCAGTATAATAAGGAGACGATTAATAAAAAACCTAGATTGCCAATGTATAGGAGCAAGCCCAACCACATTAGGTAGTTGCCTAAATACAAAGGATGGCGCACGGTAGCGTAAATGCCCTGAGTGTTGAGTACGTCGGCAATTTGTTCCTCCGTGTTGCGCCCCGATGTATTTTTAGGCGTATGACCAATGGTATAGGCACGTACTAGCATCCCTAATAAGCTCACTGTAAAACAAGCCATACTCCACTTAATATTATTAAAAGAAATCCATTCTTGCGGATATAAGTACAACATGACTATCATAGCAGGGTACAACAACATAGGTAGCTGCCCTCTGTATTTAAATAGCCAATTGCCACTTTTTTCAAATTCCTCAATTAAAGGCATAGGGTATGTTCTTTTTTTAGTAGAAAGTACATGGTATTTGGTATTTTCACGGTTCCGCTTCGCTGCACTACTACAAAGTGTCAAGTACTTTTCCTTATTGGACAAACTTGTAAAAAACAGGTATCAAATGTTATTCAAAGCCCTCTGTTTCTATGCTAATTCTTTCCCAAAGTATACCAATATATCTCCGTCTTTATAAACTAGATCTTCTCGTAAGGCAGTCAGCATATCTAGTTTATTATTGCTGTGTTTAATGAATAGCGGAATACTCGTATCATTGGCATCGGTTTCTGCTAGTAGCTCTTGTAATTGAGTTTCGTTTTCTAGCGGAAGTTCGTGAATTGTTGGATAATCACGCGCCACCTCACTAAAGTTAATATAGTCGCATTTAGGACTAAATAGGAGGTGCTTACCTAATTCTTTATCCCGATCTTTATACTCGTTCGACGACATAATACGGTAACCATTATAATCGCCCATTACATGGGTTAAGCCCTCGGCAGCATGTACATTTACATCGTGGCTGGCCGTCATAGCAATAACATTACCCATTAGTAGTAAATCGAAGTTAGTGCCTAGTTTATCATTAAATACATTTTCTCTCAGGGCTTCTAGTCCTTCAGCTTTGGCTTCGGCAACCATTTGCAGGGAGTTATCTAATAGCACCACATGCCGGCCGTTTTCTTGCAAATATTTACCTAATATTCTAGCCCCTTTATTGGCCCCAACAATTAAAATACCATCCGATTTAGCGGTTACGCCCAGTAAACGAGCTACAATACGTGCTGTTGTGGCATTAAGCAATACCGTTCCTAGTACAATTAAAAACACCAAAGGCGTAATCATATTGGCTCCTTCTACCCCATCTTTTACCAAGCTTAAACCAAATAAGGAGGCAATACCTGCTGCTACAATTCCACGAGGTCCCACCCATGAGATAAACAGTTTTTCGTTAAAGGTAAGCTCCGAGTTGGTGGTACTAGCAAATACCGCCAGCGGGCGAATAACCAATACAACAATAGCTAGCAATGCTGCACAACGCCAATCTTGCAGGAGTTCTAAATCCGACCAATTCATGTTGGCAGATAGCACGATGAATAAAATGGAAATGAGTAATACGGTTAATGTTTCTTTAAAATGCAAAATTTCTTTGATGTGTGGAATATTCATATTTCCTAGCATCATGCCCATTACTACTACGGCTAATAAGCCCGATTCGGTTGCGCCAAAATCGGACATCATAAATACAAACATTACTAGCGCAAGGGTAACTAAATTAAGTAGGTACTCTGGTACTAGTTTGCGTTTAATAAGTTGACTTAATGTAATAGCTCCTAGCCATCCCATCATAAAACCTACGGCTACTATTTGTATAAAGGTAATGAATGCTTGAGCTTGTATGGTAGTACCGCCTCCGTGATGCCCGCCGCCGCCATGATGTGCGCCGCTAGATACCACAAATTCAAATACCAATACTGCTACTAATGCTCCTACGGGATCGATTAAAATTCCTTCCCATTTAAGTACGGTGGCTACGTTTTTATTTAGTGGCACATTCCGCAATATGGGGGCAACAACCGTAGGCCCTGTTACAATAATAAGGGAGGCAAACAGCAAACATATTGGCCAACTTAGTGCTGGCATAATAAACTTTAAAGCCAATGTTGCCGCCACAAAAGTAATAGCCGAACCTACCGAGATAAGCCGAATAATGGCGTTCCGAATCCCCCCGACTTCGCTTATTTGTAGTGTTAATCCTCCTTCAAAAAGGATGATGCCAATGGCTAAGGCTACAAAATTGAAGAGCGTATCGGAAGTAAATAATCCGTGTTCCCCATCGTAAATGGGATCGATGATTTTACCACCAAAAAATTCTTGGGCAATAGGGCCAACTATTAAACCCATTATAATGAGTGGTAAAATAGCAGGTACACGGGTTCGCCATGCTAACCATTGCGCTAAAATACCAAGAACAACAATGCCACCTAATTCAAGCATATTTCTGTTTTTTTAGTAGAGGGTAATGAGTGGTGGGTAGATGGTTTTTAACTAAATAACAAAGTACATTCTACCAAATAATAATTATGACTGCAAATATACCAAATCATGACAAAAGACATAGCACAAATGGATTGGTAAAGTAAAAAAGAAATGGTGTAATGGTTGTGCCTTTAAAAAAAGCGGGTAGTTTTTACTACTTTTCCTTTAGCAAACGTGTTTTAATATCGTTTTTTTTGATACAAAGAGGTTAGGAAACTAATAAGCTATCCCCTATTTATCTAGCTCTTTAGGGTAGCACATATAGTATTTTACTACTGGTGTTGCCAAAGATTTGATATTGGCATAATCGGATGCTTCGGTAATGTTTTCGATAGTGCCATCCTTATGGGCAATATTTATTTGACTGCCCGTGTAAGTATAGGCACTATTACTAGTAGTATCTTTAAAAACCAAATAACTGGCTTCGTGTTCGGTGAGTTGGTATTTTTCGTGTAATTGTGTTTGTCGTTGTTTAAAAAGGGTTTCCTCAATAGGCTCGTTGCTTAAATTAATGCGTAACAATTTACGCCATACAATGCCTTTAGATAGGTAGGACAATACAAAATCGGGATGTTTTTGCCACTCTTTAATGGAGGTAAAAATATCGGCATCTCCTAGGAGGGCAAATTGTTCTAGGATGTTGGGGTTGTTGTTAAAATCGGCTAGGGTAAAATCGTTTTGCAGAAACAATTTTAAGGCGGCGGGGGCAAATAAATCTACTCCTTGTTGCGATACTTCCTTGGCTCTTTTTAGCACATTTAGCAGCATAATTTCGGCACTAACTACGGTGCGATGCAAGTAAACCTGCCAATACATTAATCTACGAGCAATTAAAAACTGTTCTACCGAATAGATGCCTTTGTACTCAACTACTAGGTGATTGTCATGCACATTTAACATGTTAATAATTCGTTCGCATCCTACTACGCCTTCCTGTACCCCTGTAAAAAAGCTGTCTCGGTTTAAATAATCCAGCCTATCCATATCTAATTGGCTTGATACTAGCTCGTGTAAAAACGCTTTGTGATATTCGCCTTTAAAAATTTGTATGGCTAAAGAAAGTTTGCCTTTAAACTTTTTATTGAGTCGTTCCATAAACATTAACGACAGCGTTTCATGGTCAATATCTTTTACCAAACTATGCTCTAAGGCATGAGAAAAAGGGCCATGTCCTACGTCGTGCATTAGGATAGCAATAGTTACCGCTTTAGCCTCTTTACCCGAAATTTCTACCTTCTTAGCCCGCAAAATATCTACCACTTGTTTCATTAAATGAGTAGCCCCTATAGCATGGTGAAAACGAGTATGTAATGCTCCTGGATATACGTAAGACGTTAAGCCTAATTGTTGTATATGTCGAAGTCTTTGAAAATATCGTTCTTCTATTAAATCAAAAATGATATTGTAGGCAATATGTACAAAGCCATAAACGGGATCATTTACAATTTTCTTCTTATTTAGTTTTCTAGCCAAAATAAATTATTTAGGTTTCGTCATATTAAAATGTGACTTTTGAAAAATTCATGCATCTAAAGTATGGTATTAAAAATAATACTATACCGCAATACCCTTGTTAAGAGGACTTTCTAATAAATAATCACAACCTAATTTATTAGTTCCTTTTAATTAAAATAAGACAAAATTAATACCAACCCTTACTGAAATGCTTAATATACTGAACTATCACTATTTAATTAGTGTGTTAAAAACAACCAACCTCGTAGATAATTTCTTTTTTCGCTCAATTGTGCGTAACAATTGGTGAAAGATACAATTCCAACCCTAAATTACGATAATAATTTTAGTTAGCCCAATACTCCTATGAAACATTAACAGGGGTATATGTATCTCATTTTCATTTTATAAGACCACTTAACTTACACAATAAATTAATCTTTCTGCTTTATGCGAAAAATAATAGCCATTGGAGGAGGGGACATCGCCAAAAAAGAGACTTTATCAATTGATCGTGAAGTTGTAAAGATGTCGGGTAAAGATAAACCAAAAGTTTTGTTTATTCCTACTGCTTCTAATGATGATCGCAGTTATTGCGAGGCGTTTGATGCTGTATATAACAAAGAACTAGGTTGTGAAACCGATCATCTTTTTTTATTAGACGAAGAATTGAGCTATGAAGAAATAGCCGAAAAAATTCTATCGGCTGATATTATTTATGCAGGAAATGGCAATAGCCTAATGATGATGCGTAAATGGCGTTTTACAGGCGTAGATAAGCTACTAGCCAAAGCCCTTGATAGAGGAACTGTATTAGCTGGTATTGGTTCGGGTGCTGCTTGTTGGTTTGAATACGGACATAGCGACTCGATGAAATACTACAAAACGAATGGACACTCTCATGAATGGGATTTTATTAGGGTAAAATGTTTACGTTTTGTAGATAGATTTGTGCTATGCCCGCATTATGAATTGCAACATCGCAGTCCAAGTTTTCAGCAAATGATAAAGAAAATGGGTAATGTTGGCATTGGCTTAGGCGAACATTGTGCCATACAAATTGTAGACGATAAATACCGTTTAATTACGACCAATAAAACAGCTAAAGCGCATAAGGTTTATAAAACCAGAACGAGTACCGTAGAAACGGAAATTAACTTTAACGATGATTGGCAACCGCTAGGTTTTTTACGTAGTAGAGGCTAGTTAATCGAAATATAAAAGTTTGGCTTAATCACAATATTAGACCTGTCATTTTTAATGGCAGGTCTTTTTTTTTGTTTAAATTACGTACCCATTTCAAAAGCCTTTATAACATAAGCTAATGGGATTTTTTCTTGTTCTAATCGCCAGTTATTGGTTTTGATTTTTTGATAGAGGGTGTTTTCTGCTGGGGTTAAATTTAATTGGGTTAAAACAATGGATGGAGTACCAAGGTCGTTTTCAAAAAATTGCTCAAAAGTATTGTTATCCATTAAAACACTTTGGGTTTGCGGAAAATAAGTTCTTAACTGCGATAAAATTTCAAAACCCTGTGCATCTATATCGCCCCAATAAAGGATGTTTGTATTTTTTAACCAAGCTACTTCTTTTAAATTTGCAACGCCATATCCCCTACCAAAAATAGCAATCGTATGTTGCATTTTTGGTAGGGTTAGTGTGGTGTATAAACTCGTTTTATTTTCTACAATTAATACTTTTTTTATGGGCAAACCCAATTTCTGAAACTGGCTAATAGGAACAGAAATATCATTTACGCCACTAAAATATTTTTGGCTAATGGTTGGTTCTAAAATTCTAAATCGCACTAGTGGTTCGCTGTATTTTAGATTAAATCTTTTTTCAAAAGTCGTTTCGTTTGCTTGAATATGCGCTTCTATAATTAGGTCTAGCAATTCTTTAATAATGCCTTTGTTGTTTTCTATAAATTTGGTGTGTACTTTAATGGGTAATTCTCTAATGTATAAATTAGGTTGTGGGTTTTGTTTAAAATAGTTTAACACTTTTAAAATATCCTTCCATTTTCCCTGCTGCTGAATTATTTTTTGGGGATGAAAATAAGCCCATAAATACAAGTTTTCAAAGGCTTGTAAAATTAATTGTAGGTTGCTTTTAAAGGATTTAATTTCTTGTAATTTTTGTAAATATTTGAGGTAATCTTTTTCGGTTTCAAAATGGATGTTGATGGGTAAATCTTGTACGCCAATGGTTTTGGTTTTTACTGTTTTATATTCTATCGTATATCCATATCCCTTTGTTTCTTTTGATTGGTTTACGAGTTGGGTAATTTCTTTTTGGAAGTCGGCAATGTTTGCGCTCGGTTTTTTATTTCCTTTTATTATTAAAGGAAAAAAGACTTCTTTTTTTACCACCGATTGTAGGTAGGCTTTGTATTTTTTTGCGGCTTTTGTTTTTATTTCTTGGGGGGTAATCATTGAGTAACTGTTGAATTATTTTAGCTTATATACTTATCTAATATTTAAAAATAGTTGATTAAGCCGGGAGACTTTAAGCCCGTTACGCTCCAGCCGGGAGGCTGGACCGGGCAGTGGGAACCATAGCCGTGTAACTTAGTGGCCAGCATCGTCAACAAAAAAAAATTACATTTCAAAAATCCTTAGCGTCAGCACATAATAAATTTTAAATTCTAAATATTCGATTTTAAATTACTCCTCTAACTCTGCCATTGCATGTTTAGCCCGTTGTTCTTGAAATTGCTTAATAGGCATATTGTAGAGCCAAGAATTTTTGTCGTTTCTACGTTCTACAAAATGCACATACGAAATATGTGGTTCTACAATGTGGATGTTATCGCTAGGCGTAACTACTAGGAGTTGCAGGTGTAATTGTTGACATAGTTTCATGAGGTATTGTGCTTTTTCTTCGTCTTGCGCTTTAAACGCCTCATCAATAGCAATAAAGCGGAAGGATTTATTTTGTTGTTGCGTTTCTTTGGTTAAGCCAAATTGATAGGCGATGGCAGAACCTAAAATGGTGTAGGTTAATTGTGCTTTTTCGCCACCAGAAAGCTGTCCCATGTTTTCGTAGGTTTTTACCGTTTCGGCAGTTTCTCGATAATACTCCTCGGCTTTGTAGCTAAACCAAGTACGCACGTCCATTACTTTAGCCCGCCATTTTTCGTCGGTTAATTGTTGAATTAGTGGGGCGATGTGTTTTTCGAAATGGTGCTTTTTACCGTCTATTGATGCCGCCATTGCTTTAAAATTAGGGATGGCTTTGTACAATAGGTTTCTAAATTCTTTCACCTCCTCGCTCACTTTATTTCTTACCACTAATTGAATGTATGTTTTTTTAGCTCCCGTATTAAAATCTATTGCTTTGAGGGCATCGTTTAATAAGCGCACATTTTCTTTAATGGAGTCCGACCAGTTTTCAAAAAACATTCTAAAATCGCCTACTTTATTAATGATGGTTTCTTGTAGGTAATTGTTAAACTTTGTTTCAAATCGTGGCAGATCGTCTTTTATTAATTCCTCGTAGCGTTTTTGGTATTCGCTAATAAATTCTAGGTTATCAGGTTCGGGCAAATTATTTACATCCGACCGCCAATCATTAAATTTTTCGTAAATGCGTTGTTCGGGGTATTTAAATTTACTAATTAAACTGCTTGCTTGCCTTTCTTTGGTGTTTTGTTGTTTTAATAATTGTTCTTTTTTGCGGGTAATATTTTGTTGAAACTTTTGGTGACTGCCTTTTAAATCTTCATATTTAATTTTGAGTAAATCAGGAAACGCTGCTTCAAAATCTTTTACATCAGGTTGTTCTTCTAGGAGTTGTATTACTCGTAAATGCCCCTGTTGTTCTTGTACTAATATTTCTATTTTACTCTCTTTTTTAGAAACCGCTTTTAGTACCTCTTCCTTTTCTTGTTCTATATTTTTTAAGTTTACTTGTACTTCTTTTAATTGCCGTTGTAATTCCTTCACCTTATCATTGGCTTTTTCCAAACTGTTTTTTTGCGCTCTTTTTTCCTGAATTTCTTTAGCATAAGTTTGCCAATCTATTTCTTCGTATTTTATAAATCGAGAAAAGAAAGTATGAAAATCGTCTTTGGTGTTGGCTAAATCTTTAATTGTTTTTTCTAGTAAGCGAATGTTTTGCGTAACCGTTTTTTCCTTTTCTTGTAAGGCTCGCAATTCTCTTTTTAATAATTGTATTTTTTCTTTATTATCCCATCCTAGTACGTAATTTTCTTTACGGGTAACATGCAGACGGTCGTCTTTTTCGTGTCGTCCTTTGGCAAATTTCACTAGTCCTTCTTTGGTAATTGCAAACTCTTCAAAACGACTAAATTCTTTTAAATTATTAACACAATAAAAATTATAACGACGGCTGACTTCGTACTCTAGCCAATTGGTGTAGGGGCTGTTTCTTTTAAAAGTTAGTTTATTAACCAAAGAGTTTGTGGCTAATTTTTCGTTAAATACCAGTTTTCCATTAGTACTAGGATTAAAACGTTGGTAAACAATTTTACCTCTTAAATTGGTTTCGTTTACATAGTTATTTACGGCATGATAATATTTTTCGGGAACAATTAAACGCAAGGCAAAATTATGCAGCACTTTTTCTATCGAGGCTTCCCATGCTAATTCTTTTTCGCTCACTTTAATTAATTCGCCAATAAAAGGTATTTCTAAACGAGTTGCATTAATTTGTGCTAAAATTTCTTCCCGAATAGCTGCTACCCTACCCGAAATATTATTTTTATTTTTTTGCAATGCTTTTATGGTCCTTATTAGCGATTGCATTTCCTCATTAATTACATCTTTTTTATTTTTTAGTTGCCGTAAATTTTCTGTTTCCAGTTCTATTTTTTGCTCATATTCTTTTTTCTTTTCCTTGGCTAATTCCCGTTTTTCTATAAACGTATTTTCATCAGGATTTAAAGAGAAGTTAATTCTTTGAGCAATTTTATTATAGTCGTTTAATTTATTTTTTCGGTTATTGCTTACTCGTTCTAGCCTATTAATTTCGGTTTCTAATTGCCTAATTTGGTTTCCTACTGCATCCGATTTAATTTGGATGGTTAAATCGGTTTCCCTATCTTTTAAATCTTGTTCTTTTTCTTTTAGCACTAATAAATTTTCATTTAGCACTTGTAATTGCTCATTGCATTTTGCCGCTTCTTTTTGAGATAAGGTTGCACCTTTTTGAGCAAACCAAAATACACTTGTTTCTCTAGTTGTTTTTAAGTTGGCTAAATCGTTTTCAATTTCCGATAAATTAATGGCTAAGTCATTAATAGGTTTTAATTGTTTAATTTGCTCCTTGGCTTTTTCGATATTTGTTTTGGCTTCCATTAAGGTTAAAAAGCTTTCTTTTAGCTGAATGTATTCCGCCTCCGCATCTTTTTCTTCGAGCATATTTTTACGGATAAATTCGTCTAAATTACCTAGCACTTTAATTCCTACAACTTGGTTAAATAAACTCAATGCTTTAGTAGAGCGCATTCCTAATAAATGCGCCAATCGTTCGCCGTATTTGGTAGGGCCTTGTAAAAACTCCATTCTTTTTTTGCCGTCTATATTGTGTTTTTTGCTTAGTCTTTTTTTCCAATGTCCTTTATTATCAAAGTCGGCAAACTCTTCTTCAATTGTCAGGGGGAAATGGGCAATACCAAAAGCTCTTTTCATTTCTCGGTTTACAAACCATCGTACTTGAAATACGGTAATTACTTTATCATTGGCATTTTTAAAAGAAGCCACTAATACGGAGTAGGTATGGGTTTTATTACGCAGCATTTGTGTGGTTGTGCTCATTTCGCCTTCCTTCTGTATGTCGCCATAATGCCCACATACATAACTCTCTTCGGTACGGTCGCCCTTTGTTTTTACACCCGATGATTGATTGTAAAAACGATCTTTTTTGGCAGGCACTAATAAGGTAAGCAAGGCATCAATAAAGGAGGTTTTACCAGAACCGTTTGCGCCTGTTAACAGCGAGTTGTTTCCTTGTGGGGTTATTTTAAAAACCTGCTTATCAAACACCCCCCAATTATATATTTGCATATATTCCAATCGGTAGCCCGCTTTTTCCGAACTTGTACTAAACAGATTCCACATAGGATGCTAATTTTAATTTAAATTCTTTTAAAATATCCAAGGTAATTTTCTCTTTAATAATGCGTTGAATTTTATATCGAGTATCTTTATCTGTTTTTTGCATTTCTTTTAAATAGCCTAAATCAACTGCTTTTTTAATATACGAATCTAAATCTTTCAAAAATTTAATTCGGTTGTATTTTTCGGGTAAAAACAATTCTACCTCTTCTTTTATTTCCGAGTGTTCAATAAATTTTTCGGTAGCTTGAAATTGGCTGATATTACTATCAAACTCTTCCAAAATTTGACGCAATACAACTAACAAAATAGATACCTCAAAACCCATTTGCCGCCTAACAATTAAGCCTTGTGTATTGCCTTCGCTGTCTTCAAATTGTTTGAGAAAAGCAAAACCTTCGTCTTTTTTAATAATTAATTCCAAACCTAATGTACCCACATAGTTTTGTATTTCGATTTGGTAATTCACCACATCGTTCCAATATTTATTGTCTCGCTCCATCGGCGATTTTAGCAATCGCACAATGGCTTTGGAGTAGGGTTTTAGGTGTTGTTCTAAGGTGTTCATTTTATTTTATTTTTTGCCTAGCGTAAATTCTAGGGCTACAAGGTCGGTCATCCCTACGGGATTTTGTTATGTC
>JAHDBT010000051.1:0-9166 GCA_020630215.1 Bacteroidota bacterium | reverse complement strand
GTCGGTCATCCCTACGGGATTTTGTTATGTCCAAATACCAGTTACCCTCCCAAGTATCAACTTATTATTTACTTAAAATGACTTCTGGCACTTGTATTGATTTTTTATTGGCTGCATCAAAAATAATGCTTTCCGTTTTTTTATCATTGATGAGGTGTTTAAATTCTTTGATAATACCGAAATAGCCAAACAGTTCGGGCAGTCCTTTTTTAATGCCTCCGCTAATTGCTATTACTTCGTGTAAAGTAGTTTGCGATTTTGTTTTTAGCACCTTTTTAATGTGCAAACGCAAAGCATCTTTGTCAATGATTGATAAGTTAAATAATTTATCTAAACTAGTAGACTCCATTAAATTTTCTTGTGCTAAAGTTGGTTCGTTGGTATAGGCCACCTCCTCTTTTTGCTCGAAGGTTAGTTTGCGCTCGAAAGGTAAAAATATATCGGTTTTGGTTTCTAGCTCAAAAGAAATTTTGGGATTTTGTTTGCGTTTCTTTTTACTAATTTCTATGAGTAAGGTTTTTATATCTTGGGCAATGCTTTTGGTGAGTTCATATTTAGCCGCTTCGTTTTCTCTAATAATTCGACTTAGTTTGTCGGCCATTCTATCGTTGGCTTTGTATACTTTTCGTCCCGAATGGTGCAGCAGGTTTTTCATTCCTTTGAGGAAAAAATCGTGGATAGCAATTTCCTTTTTTTCTAGGGTGCTGTATAACTCAGTGGTTAGTTTTGCCCATTCTTCTTGCAAAGTAGGATTTAATAGAAACGACCAAAAAGCATAAAAACTTTTTCCTTGATGGCTGTCTTTTAATTCGTCTAGTGCATCAAAAGTAAATTCTAGGATGTGGCTTTTGGAGACCGAACCGTCGGCATGTTTGCGGTAAATTTCTTTGGTAATTTCTTTAAAGTTGTCTTCTACTTCTTTAAAATCGGAGAGCAACTCCTTGGCGTTTTGATTGAGTTGGTTAAAGCGAGGAACAATTTCGTAATCTTCAAATACTTTTACATCCTCTCCCCTCTTTAATCGGCGGATTTGTTGGGTAATGTCCTTTTTACGAGCTTCGAGTATTTGGATGCGTTTGTCGATGTCTTCGTTGGTAAATTCGACGAGTTCTTTGAGTTGGTTAAAAATGTTTTTAAATTTAGATTCGGCTCCCACATACTCCTGTTTTTCTAGGCTCGACAGCCAATCGAATGTTTTGCTGGCGTGGGCAGATAGTTCGTAGTACACATCGCCTGTTTCGTCTTGGTAGTTGGTGAGGTAGCCCGAGTTGGTCCAATTACGGATGTATTTTTTGGCTTTTATTTCGTAGGAGTCTGCTATTTCTATTTCACTTTCTTCGTCTTGTGCGAGTTGTTTAAACTCTAGGAAATCAGATAATTTGGTATGTAAAGTTTCGGAGGCAATTGCGCCTTGTTGATTGTAAAATGTTTGTACTAAAAATTCAATAATCACCTCCCTATTCCTCAACTTGAGCAATTCAATGCTTGGCGATTCGGCAAGAATTTCGATAATTTTTGCACTATCTATCATTGGTTATTTGGTTTGTAAATTTAGTAGTACAGGATGAGCGAAAATAGTGTAATTATTGAAATCTTCCTAAGTATTGGGTGTTTTTTTGCATTAAGGGGGGCATTCTTTTTTAGAACAAGAAGCTTAGTCCTCTGTTTCCGTTTCTTTCCTTAGTTTTTTTACGAACTCAATGCTTACACCTTGTAATTGGGCAATTTTAGCATCCGCAAATTCAGTATATAAAATTAATTGTTTAACAAGCTCTATCTCTTTCGATTTTAGCTCTAGTTCTTTTTCTTCTAAAGCTAAATCCTTTTCTTCTAAAGCTAAATCCTTTTGCTCTATAACTAAGTCTTTTTGCTCATTTTTTTCTTTTAGTAACGCATTTTCTCGCAGGTGTTTTTCAATCCGCTCCTCTACTTCTTCCTCCACATCCATTTTTGCTAATATTTCTTCATTGGAAGCAGCTTTTAATAAGCGTTCTCCTATTTTTTTTAATAATGGGTCTTTATTCAATTCTTGCTGTGATATCTCCATTAAACGGCTATCTTCTTCCCACTTATAGGATTGGTTAAATACTTTCAGAACTCGCTCTAAATCGTTGCGATCTCGTTTATGTAATCTGGGAATTTGGATAAAATAGCCATCGTGTGTTAGTTGTTCAATGAAGGCTTCTTTTTGGGTAAATTGTTCATTGGTTACTAAATCGGTGTAGGTTCTATCTACTTTTACTACTGGGGTTTTAATGCTTGCTAAACGAAATCCTAAAAAGTAAATCGTTATAATGGGTAGCACCTTTTTTTCCTCTTCACCAACATCTGTTTTTACTGTATCTACTTGTCGATAGTTTACGCCTAGATAACGACGAAAACGAAGTACATCCTTATCATCTTTTCCTTTTTGTATTTCAATAAGTACTTTTTTATAAGTCCCCTCCTTAGTTTTTATAGTGGCTTTAAAATCTATTCGCAGTATAATTACCACATACTTTTCCGATTTCACTTTTATCTCCTGTGGCTTTAAAGACAATTCAACAATCTCCTCTCCTATGATGCGGCTGATCAAGCCCTTCGCAATTTCACTATCTTCTAGTAAATATTTAAATGCGGCATCGTATATGGGGTTAGCTAATTTCATGTTTTAGTAAAGTTATCTTTTTGCTTTTTTTGTTAGCTCTAATTTAACCTTTTCTGTTCAATTCCACAAATTTTATTAAATCTTTGTTGCCTTACCAAAAATTGCTTAAAACCAAAAACAACAATGCACCAAATGCATAGCCCGAAACTACATCTACAAAAAAATGTTTTTTAAGAAAAATACGAGAGTAGCCCACTATAAGCATCATTAAACCAAATAATATTTTATAAGGCAAAAAGGTGGTAAGTGAAATTAAAGAAAACATGACAAAAGATAAACGAGAAGCATGTATGCTAGGAAAGCTGCCAGCATCTATTTTTTCGAGTCCAGTTTCGTAGCTTTGTTGATTGGGGCGGGCTTTGGGGAAGTAATATTTAATGGTGGAACAGGTAACTTCATTGAGGACAAAGCCTAGTAAAATAATAGCATAAGCCTGGGTAGCACCTGCTACTAAAAAAGCGATGGATAAAAGGATGAAGGGGTTGCCGAGGGAAGTGAAATCTCGGATGTATTCGGCGTATTTACGGCCAGCGAAGATTTTGTTTTGATCCATTGGTTTGGGGTTTGTAGAAAGTATTTTTGTAAAAGGTAGAAAGTAGAAAAAAGTTTTTGAAAGAATGATATTTGTAATATAAAATGCTAAACAAGCTCCTACTTTCTACAAAAAAAACTACAACGAAAAATATTCCTTATTGGTTTTTTTCACCAACTTCCAGTTTCTACTAAAAAAGCTGTAGCCCGAATAAAGGGTTAAACCTACACAAACTAATAGCAAGAAATACATCATTTCTTTATGAATTAAATAAGAGAATAATCCGTACTCATCTGCCCAGTTTTTGTAGTAGCGTTTTAGCATAAAAAAGATGTACAAAAACCCTAAAGTGCCCATTTGTACTACGGTTTTTAACTTGCCGCTACTAGCAGCAGCTACCACCTTTTTTTCTCGTAAAAAGATAAGGCGATACACGGTAATAATGAGTTCTCGCAAAAGAATTGGAAGGATAAGGAGTGCCGAATACATGCCTAAAAAGGCGAAGGTAAAAAAGGCACCTAATACCATAATTTTATCGGCAATAGGATCGAGGATTTTGCCTACGGTGGTAATCATTTTGTATTTGCGAGCATACCAACCATCGAGCCAATCGGTAGCCGAAGCAATAACAAAAACAACGCAGGCAAATACCCGCACGCCAAAGTCATCGTAAATGAGTAAAAAGGGCAACAGACATCCTAATATGATGCGAAATACGGTTAATACATTAGGAAAATTCATGATTCTATTTTTTTTTCTGGTGATGAATCGAGTGTTGCAGGTTTTTTATGGGTAGAGGGTATATCGTATTTGGTACTTGGTAGAACGATTCCGCTTCGCTTCTCCGTTACACCACAAATAAACCAACTACTTTTTCCTTCTTGATAAGCTTATCAATCAAAGGTTCTCTACATAAGACGTAAAATTAATGCAAAGCTACAGCTATTTGACTAAAATAAAGTGATTAGGTTCATTTTATTTGTTATCAGGAACATCATGCCAATCTAACAAATTATCGCTAATCCCTATTCAAATTAGTCCTCCTATTTAGGTAAGGATTTTTTGACAAGTACCCTTTCCTTATTATTTCAATTGAAGTATAGCATCTTAAATCACTCATAATCAAAATACTATACCCAAAATAATATTCGCAAAAATGTAGTAGAAATTTATTCCCAAAAATCGGCATCAACGCTTAAATCGTTGGTCATGAGGTATTGCATGCTTTCGGCCATTCCTTGTTTGTTGTACAATATTTGGAAAAGCGTTTCCACAATGGGAGCTTTTATGCCATAGTGCAAGCACAAGCTTTTTGCCAGTTTAACGGTTTTTACCCCTTCGGCCACCTCTTTCATAGTTTCCAAAATATGGTCTAGGTCTTCGCCTTTTGCTAGGCGGTGACCTACGGTAAAGTTACGGCTTAAATTACTAGAGCAAGTAGCAATTAAATCGCCAATTCCTGCTAGTCCAAAAAATACTTGGCTTTTGGCTCCTAGTGCTTTTCCTATTTTTACAATTTCGCCCAAGCCCCTAGAAATAAGCATGGCTTTGGCGTTTTCTCCTAGCTCTAATCCGTTTAAAATACCCGATGCAATGGCCATTACATTTTTAAGTACTCCTGCTAGTTCTACTCCCGTTATGTCATGGCTGCTGTACACCCTAAACCTAGGACTTTTTAAGGCGGTTTGTCCATGTTTAATCACTTCGTCAAAACGACTCGCAATTACGGTTGCGGCAGGTTGTCCTTGTGCAATTTCTTTGGCAAGGTTAGGTCCCGATAAACATCCTACTCTAAGCACTACGCTTTCTTCTAAAATAATATCGCTCATAGTGCGTACCGCCATCCTAGAAACAGGAATGCCTGCTTGCAAGGTTTCCGAACCATCGGGCGGTAGTACATTTAAGCCTTTGGTGCCATGAATAAGAATGTGATGTGGCTTTAAAAAAGGCGCAGCCGATTGCATCATTTTACGAAAGGCAGAAGAAGGGACTACTGGAAAAATGATGTTGCATTGTTGGCAAAGACTTTCCAAATCGTTTGTCATTCGTACCCTAGGATTCATTTTTTGCCCACGGTTTTCACCTGTTGCTTGTATCGAATCAATAACAACTTGCCTACGGGCATACAATATTACCTCCCCGTTTTCGGCAAGTATATTGGCTACCGCAGTACCAAAACTGCCTGCGCCAATTACGCCGTAAATAGTTTTATTAGATGTGCTTTTCAAGTTCGTATCCTTTTAAACGGTTATGATAATAATAAAGTAAATTCATATCTTCCGTAGATATATCGCCTTCTTTTGTTTTAATTAAAGGCTTTTTACTGTGGTATGCATTGAGGTTATCCATGCCATGTTTGATGAGTCTATCAATGTCGCCATACATATGACTAGCAAGTTTAATTTCTCCTCTTTCTGACATTGTACGTATTTCTTCCCGCAAACGTTCCATTACTTGAGCAAATTGTTGATAAGGAATTATACGGTCTTCTTTTCCGAGGCGTAAAACGCCGTATAAATCGAGGCGTTTTTTGTAGCGCAACAGCAGCATATTAAAAGCCACAAAAGCAGCCAAATGGCTAGATAATACCGTGTTTTTTTCGTAGTATTGTTTAATAATATGCTCTCCCAACATGCGAGTATATTCGGTGTCTCTTTGGGTATCTTTTACAAACTCGCCATTGGTAATAAAATACGAACTAATATCAACAGGTCGTCCATTTTTGTCTAAACTAGTACCTTGCTCATCTACTTTATAGCCAAAAACATCCATTGGGTCGCCATAGGATAAAATAATTTCTGATTTAGAATTGAAGAGCTTTAGCGAAAACTCTGTCAACTTTTTCATGGTAGGAAATTCGTCTTTTAAAATATAGTATTGCTCCTTACCACTTCTGCGTAAATGTTCTTCTATAAGGCTGCTTGCTTCTAGTACAAAATGGTAATTAATTACTAATGGTACCACAAATATTTTTCGTCCTTTATCTATCGCACCACCCATATTTTGCACCAAGCCTCGTTTGTACAATAAGCGTTGTGCATCAATGGCAGTTCCTAGTAAACCTAATTTTAATCTGCTTTCTAACTGTCCCGATCTGGCTCTTGTTCCTCCTGGAAAAAACAGGCTGTGGCAGCCTCTTTCTAAGGTCATTCGAGAATACATTTTTAGGGTTTCAATGTACAAGCTGCTTTTTTTACGTCTATCTACTTTATACGCTCCTAGCCGGTTCATATAATAGCCAAATACTCGGCTATCAAACAAGTTTAATCCTGCGCCGTATAAAAAGGCGGGCATTCCAAGTGCATCTAACGACCAACCAATTAACACCGAATCGAGGTTGCTAAAGTGGGTAGGGACTAGTAAAACGGTTCCTTGTTCTGCTAGGCTACGAATTTTTTCGAGGGGACCCGTTAGTCGTACTCGATCTCGCAATTTATTTTTCTTGGCTTTCCCAGGCAAAGCATAAGGGTTAAGCAATCGACGAAAAGCGGCTGTAATTACGCCACTTACTTGCATATAAGTTTTAGGGCTAAAATTACCCATTATTTCGTTTGCATAACGTTCAATAATGCTGTAAAAAATTTCATGTTCTTGCTCTAGGTGTTCGCCTTTTGCTTTTTGAAGCGAATTTTCTACAATTGATTTTTTTACCTTGTTCCAAAACACCTTTTCATGCGGCTGCATATCACCGTCAACCCGCCAAGGATTGGTTTTCATCCTAATACGCTCCTTGTACAAAGTACGAGCAATTTCTTCGTGCATTAATTGCGGATCGTTGTTTAACAATGCCTTCACATGTTCTCCACTATTGCTAATCAATTCCTCCAGAAAATGTTTTTTTTCTTCGGTGAGTTTGGAAATGGGCCAATCTTCAATGTTAGGTAAAACAGGTTCGTACAATCGGTGCGATCCTTTTTTTAGAATATATGCCATGAGGGGCTTTTTTGTTATAGGTTAATGGCTTGGGACTTTATTTGCCAATTTTGATTACAAGATATTTTTTGAAATATGCCAGAATATAGGCATAAATTTCGGAATATTAAATTACAGACAAAATTATTAAGCAATAATACTTTTATTAACCTTTATTATTTTACGCTGTACTTACGAAAATTTATTTTCAAGCAAAACAACTCCATCTTTTTACTCATCGTTATTCATTAACCATGTACTTAGTAGTCTGTCAAGTTAATAGCGTCGAGTTACTTTTGAGTGAGTTTTGTTTCCTAGCAAGGCGCAAAACGCAGTCATAGCCTTAGCTACGGCGAGTATTTGCAACGCCGCTAGGGAGCAAAAATCGCCAAAATAACCGACACTATTAACTTGACAGACTACTAAGTTAGTTTGAAATTATAATTACCTTAAAAACCAATCTTAAAATGAAAAAACTATTTTCGTTCTGCTTCTTGTTATTTGCGCTCGCTATTACGATGTCTTGTAGCGATGAATGTGATGATGTTGACTGCCTAAATGGAGGTGCTTGCGATAAAGGCACTTGTATTTGCCCCGATGGATTTAGTGGTACTAATTGCGAAATAGAAGATTTATGTTTTAGTGTAGACTGCCTAAATGATGGCGTTTGTGTAGATGGGACTTGTGTTTGCCCTAATGGATTTGGTGGACTAAACTGCGAAATAGAACTTTGTTCTGCTACTGACTGCTTAGGCACTTGTGTAGATGGCATCTGTGTTTGTCCCGATGGATTTGGTGGCATGAACTGCGATATAGAACTTTGCGCCATTATTAACTGCTTAAACGGTGGTGAATGTGTGGATGGCACTTGTGTTTGCCCCGATGGATTTAGTGGTGTTAATTGCGAAATTGAAAGTTCCTGTACCGATATTGAATGCTTAAATGGAGGCGTTTGTGAAAATGGGACTTGTATTTGTCCATTAGGTTATTATGGCACTAATTGCGAATTGTTTGACCTTTGCTATGGCGTTGAATGTTTTAATGATGGCGTTTGCGAAGATGGGACTTGTGTTTGCCCCGATGGATTTAGTGGTGCTAATTGCGAAACCGAAAATGCTTGTGCTGGTATTGAATGCCTAAACGATGGGGTTTGCCAAGATGGAACTTGCATTTGCCCTTTGGGTTATTATGGTACTAATTGCGAATTATACGATCCTTGCCTTGCTATTGAGTGTTTTAACGACGGCGTTTGCGAAGATGGGACTTGTATTTGCCCTGATGGATTTAGCGGTACTAATTGCGAATTTTATGACCCTTGTTGGAATGTTGAATGCCTAAACGATGGCGTTTGCGAAGATGGGACTTGTGTATGTGCGCCAGGTTATACCGGTCCTAATTGTGAGTTTCCAGATCCTTGCTTTGGCATTATTTGCCCTACCAACGCTTTTTGTGATGAAGGTTTTTGTGTTTGCAATTTTGGATATGAGGGCGATTCTTGCCATATCGAAATAAGAGAAAAGTATTTTGGTTTTTACGGTGCATTAGGTAACTGCCCATCAGGAACTTATGATTATGTGGTTGAAATTGTTCCATCTCCGGATAATGTTGCCGAGTTCTTAATAGTTGGTTTTGGAGGCTATGATAATCCTGTAGTAAGTGTATCTGCTAACGTTTTAGATCCAACGTATTTTGAAATTCAATCGGCCGCTTACCCACCAATTTATAATGAGGTTTATAGTACGATACTTGGTACTATTGACACCATTTCTGGCATCGTTGCTATTAGTTACAGCTATACTAATACGGAACTTGAAACGGAAGCATGTAGTTTAGTTTTAATGCCTCTTTAAAGTCTTAATCTTAGTAACGCATAAAAAATAAATCCGTCATTTCTACTTGATCTTTTGCACTTATCCTGCGTTGCAAATACTCGCCGTAGCTTAGGCTATGGCTGCGTTTTGCGCCTTGTCTAAGCACAAAACCTCTACGTACAAATTGTCGGATTTATTTTTTAAACGTTACTAAGTAGTGCTTGACCGAAAAAGGCTAAGCCATTAACAGTTAGAGTGTTAGAT
>JAHDBT010000634.1 GCA_020630215.1 Bacteroidota bacterium | reverse complement strand
GAATCTAACACTCTAACTGTTAATGGCTTAGCCTTTTTCGGTCAAGCACTAAGTATTTATTTTACAGGATTACATAAACAAGAATTCCATATGGAAAATGCAAATTTAATTACACGTTATGAAAGTGTAATTGATGGATTAATCGACAATAATTATGCAATTATTGATGGCTTTTTTGAGGAAGACACCTTAATTGGTTTAAGGAAGGAATTGAAAAACAAAATTGACTTGCAAGCATTAAAAAATGCAAAAGTAGGTAATAGAACTCAACAAACGGAAGCAAAAGTAATTAGGTCGGATAAAATACAATGGATTAAGGAAGACACGCTAAACCCACACGAGCAAAGCTACTTAAAAAGCATGACGAACTTTTACACCTACCTAAACCAACATTGCTACACAGGCATTAACGCCTCCGAATTTCACTACGCTTGCTTTGAGGAAGGCAGTTTTTACAAACGACATTTAGACAGATTTAGAAACGATGACCGACGAAAATTTTCGATAGTTACCTATTTAAACCAACATTGGGAAGTAGATTTTGGTGGCTTGTTAGTACTCTATTTAGACCAGGAAGAAAAAAGAATTATGCCCGAATGGGGCAGAACCATTATTTTTAAAAGCGATTTAATTGAACACGAAGTAATTAAAAGCTCCAAAGAACGCCTAAGCATTGCTGGGTGGTTGAAATAAAAAAAGCCTAGCGAATGAATGATTTATTCGCTAGGCTTTTTGTATTAATTTACATTAAATTTGTTACTATTTAAAGTATTTAAAATCGTGGTTATTTTCTATCTTCAATAGTGTTTGGTAAATTAACCGAATTACATTCGCCACATCATCCTTGTGTGTCATTTCTACGGTAGTATGCATATAGCGCAAGGGCAAGGAAATTAATGCCGATACTACGCCACCATTTGAGTAAGCAAAAGCATCCGTATCTGTTCCTGTAGAACGAGAAGCGGCTTCCCGTTGAAAAGGGATTTTGTTTTTTTCTGCCGTGTCAATAATTAAACCAAGGAGTTTATTGTGTACTGCGGGGGCGTAGGTTAATAACGGTCCCTTACCTGCTTTAAAATCACCATTTTTCAATTTGCTAATCAAGGGCGTGTTTGTGTCGTGTGCTACATCAGTTACAATAGCTACATCGGGTTTAATGGTTTGCGTAATCATTTGTGCGCCCCGTAAACCTACTTCCTCTTGCACCGAGTTAACGATGTATAAACCAAAAGGCAATTTAACTTTGTTTTGCTTTAGTAATCGAGCAACCTGTGCAATCATAAAACCGCCCATTCGGTTATCTAAAGCACGGCCTACATAGTAGCGGTCGTTCAACATCATAAACTCATCCTCATAAGTAATTACACAACCAGGGTGAATTCCTAAAGCTTCTACTTCCTCTTTAGAGGTGCAACCACAATCAAGAAAAATATTAGTTGGTTGTGGGTTTTGCTTATCGTCGCCTTTGCGAAGATGTATGGCAGGCCAACCAAATACGGCTTTTACAAACCCCTTTTTAGTATGTATGTTGACTCGTTTAGAGGGCGCAATGATATGGTCGGAGCCACCATTACGAATAACGTACAAAAAGCCATCATCGGTAATATGATGTACATACCAGGAGATTTCGTCAGCATGTGCCTCTATCACCACTTTATATTCCGCTTCTTCATTAATAATACCATAAACTGTACCGTAATTATCTACTTTGTAAGTATCAATATAAGGTTTTATATAGTCGAGCCACACCTTTTGCCCCGTCCATTCGTAGCCAGTAGGAGATGCCGTATTAATGTATTTTTCTAGGAAAGTTAATGCTTGTTTATTAACTACATTTTTGAGTTTTGCCATTCGTATTTATTTGATTAAGATAGCAGTATTATTTATTGGCTTTACTGAGTTTTAAGTTTTTGTTGCTTGATTATTTAAGTATAAAAAAAGGGGTAAAAGGGTATTAGAAAAGCAAGTTGATAAAAAAAACTGAAATAGGAGTTGCTTTAGTGTAAAAGCTGTTAGATAAAACCACCAAAAATTAAAAACGAACTTGACTAATTTGGGCTGCAAAATACTGATTTTAAAGGAAAAACAAAAAATAAAATTAAGTTTTAAGTCTCCTTATTTGAGGGTGCATCCCATTTGTTTATTAGTTCGGGTCGGCGTTCTTTGGTTCGTTTTAGCGATTCTTCGAGCCGCCATTGCTTTATTTTAGCTTCGTGACCCGATAATAAAATAGGCGGCACTTCCCAGCCATTAAAACTAGCAGGGCGAGTATAAACGGGTGGTGCAATAAGGTCGTCTTGAAAAGAATCTTCGAGGGCAGAAGTTTCGTTATTGAGTACGCCAGGGAGCAATCTGCCAATCGCATCTACTACTACAGCGGCGGCTAATTCGCCTCCCGAAAGTACGTAATTTCCTATCGAAATTTCTAAGGTCACAAAATGTTCTCGCACCCGTTCGTCGATGCCTTTGTAATGCCCACACAAAATAATTAGGTTTTTATACAAAGATAAACGATTCGCCAATCCCTGCTCCAACAATTGCCCATCGGGGCTCATGTAAATCACCTCATCATAAGTACGTTTCGATTTTAAATCGGCAATACAATCTGCAATCGGTTCTATCATCATCACCATTCCTGCCCCTCCTCCATACTGGTAATCGTCTACCTGTTTGTAGGTCGTTTTAGAATAATCTCGAAGATCAATTACGTTGACCGTTAGCAAACCTTTGTCCTTAGCCCGCTGCATAATCGAATGATTAAATGGACTCTCTAACAATGCTGGCACAACCGTAATAACATCTATATGCATATTAAGAGGGAATTGTTATTTTTTGAGGAAAGGCGCAAAGTTAAGCATTTAAGTACTGCTAGTTAAATAATTTTCGATTTATACGCAGACATTTTGTGCTTTGCCTTTTTTGCCTAGGAAATGATGGGCAGGAGTTACGGATTAAACGGATTTGGGAATGTGCGGATTTTTTGACTCGCAACTAAAAATCAGTGTAATCCTTTGAAGGCTTTTGCCTTTATTATTGTCTGAATCATGGATTAAATGGATGGCACGGGTTACACGGATTTTTTTGACTCGCAACTAAAAATCGGTGTAATGCTTTGAGGGCTTTTGCCTTTATTATTGTCTGAATCACGGATTAAATGGATGAGGAGCGTGTGGATTTTTGAACCCTTAACTAAAAATCCGTGTAATCCGTGCAATCCCTAAAAAATCCGTGATTCAGACAATGAAGATGGAATAGATTTTTTTTACACACCAAGCTAATAAAAACCCTACAAAAATGTATATCTTTAGGGCGCATTTATAAAAATTAAAAAAACGACCACCAACAAACATGAGTGAATTAGCCCTACAATTAATTGCCAAAGAAAAAAAGGAAAAAACAGGCTACCTAGATATTGGCCGCTGCGGATTGACTCCCGATAACCCGAGATTGGAAGAGGTGTGGGAGGCTTTGGGGGAATTGGTGCATTTGGAAGGCTTGGTTTTTAGTAATGAGTGGTATGAGTGGAACGAAAATAAAAATGAATTTATTAAAAAAATCAGCCAAAATAAAGGAGATAAAAACCTACTAGAAGCCATCCCCATAGTATTGAAAAAATTAATAGAATTACAGAAATTGGTTATTGGAGGATGGTACAATTATAAATGGCATATCAAAAAACTAGAAAATGTTGATACCCTCATTCATTTACAACAATTC
>JAHDBT010000633.1 GCA_020630215.1 Bacteroidota bacterium | reverse complement strand
ATTTACCTGCTGACGCTAGGGAGGGAATTATTGAAAATTTAGAATCGAGAATTTAGAATTTAGAATTTAAAAATTTTGATATGCTTGCGTTGGGCTTTGCTGAATCTTTTCCTGCTGGATAATATTTTGTCATAGATAGATTTCGTACTTTTGTGTGAATTAAATTCAGGAAATCATTTTTGCGATTTTTTTACCGTTACTTAGATAGTTTTGTATAACGATATTGTTTTATTGATTTCCCATTTTTTGTATAAAATAAATTTCAAACCCATGAATAGTCAAGTACTAGAAAACAGGCTTATTGATTTTGCCGTAAATATTATTTCGCAAATAAGACAATTACCACATGACTTAGTAACTAGGCGATTATCGGATCAACTAGTTCGGTCGAGTTCCTCAACTGCCTTAAATTATGGTGAAGCGAAAGCTGCTGAATCCAAGAAAGATTTTATCCATAAGATGCGAATCATTTTAAAAGAACTTAGAGAAACGCAAATTTGCTTGAAAATTTTGCGTAAATCGAACTATAAAATCAGCGAATCACTTATTGATGAATGTGGTCAACTAATCGCTATTTTCTATAAAAGCATTAAAACGACAGAAGAGCGATTTATTATTAAAAAACAAAAAAGATCTAGCAACTAAAATCAATCACCTAAACAGGTTTAGAAGGATGAAATACTGCATGTCAAAACGACAGCAACAATTTTAAATTCTAAATTTTAAATTCTAAATTTTAAATGAAAATTTCCATCCTAGGAGCCGGCGCAATGGGCAGCGGCATTGCACAAGTAGCTGCAACTGCCAAACACAACGTAATTTTATTTGACACCAATGCAGCGGCATTAGAAAAGTCAGAAGCGAAGTTAAAAAAAATAATGGCGCGCCTAGTAGAAAAAGGACGTATTGATGAAGCAACGAGTACGGCTATTGCTGGCAGAATTACCTACGCCCAAGATATGCAATTGTTTGCGGGCAGCGGATTAGTAATTGAAGCCATTGTTGAAAACTTGGACATCAAAAAATCGGTATTTAAGCAATTGGAAAGTATAGTGGATGCAGATACCATACTAGCCACCAATACCTCCTCTTTATCGGTAGCGGCTATTGCGGCGGCTTGTGATAAACCAGCCCGAGTAGTGGGGATTCACTTTTTTAATCCTGCGCCTTTAATGAAATTGGTGGAAATAATTCCAGCCATACAAACAAGCGATGCGGTATTAACCGAAGCCAAAAGTTTGATTGACAGTTGGGGCAAACTCACTGTTATTGCCAAGGATACGCCAGGCTTTATTGTCAACCGAGTAGCTCGTCCGTTTTATGGGGAAGCCCTACGCATCCTAGAAGAAGGTATTGCCGATGCTCCTACTATTGATTGGGCAATGACAGAACTAGGCGGCTTTAGAATGGGACCTTTTACCCTTATGGATTACATTGGCAACGACATTAATTACACCGTTACCGAAACCGTTTTTAAAGCTTTTTATTACGACCCTAGATACAAGCCTGCCTTCACACAAAAACGTTTAGCAGAAGCAGGTTACCTAGGCCGCAAAACAGGCAAAGGGTACTACAATTATGGCGAAGGAGCCACCAATCCTGAACCCACAAAAGACAAAGTGTTAGGCGAAAAAATTATGTGGCGCATTGTTGCCATGCTCATCAATGAAGCTGCCGATGCCTTGTTCTGGAATGTTGCTTCCCGGGACGATATTGATTTGGCAATGACCAAAGGAGTTAATTATCCCAAAGGCTTATTAAAATGGGCGGACGAAGTAGGACTCCAAAAATGTATCGACACTTTAGATGAACTACACAGCGAGTATTTAGAAGACCGCTACCGTTGCAGTCCGCTGCTACGAAAAATGGGAAGAGAAGGACAAACTTTTTATTCTTCGGAAGCATAGAATTTAAAATCATGGAACCAGAAACATCCGCAAAAAAAATAGTGGACCAAATGTATAACAACGATGCTTTTAGCCAATGGTTAGGCATTAAACGTTTAGAAGACGGTCTAGGAAAATCGGTAATACAAATGACCGTGCGCCCAGAAATGACCAATGGGTTTGGTATTGCTCATGGCGGCATTACCTACGCTTTTGCAGATAGTGCTTTCGCCTTTGCTTCTAATTCCAAAGGGCGAAAAAGTGTGTCGGTAGAAACATCTATTTCGCATACGAGGGCTTTAAAAGTTGGGGAGGTAATTACCGCAACTGCCACGGAAGAAAGTTGTACCAATAAAATTGGGGTTTATAGAGTGGTGGTTACCAATGAGGCGCAAGAAGTGGTGGCTATTTTTAAAGGGGTGGTGTATCGTACTAGTAAGGAGTGGATGGTTGAATAATTATCAAATCGCAATTATCAAATAAATTTCAATAATCAATTTTCAAAGCTACTAACAAAAAAAAAACGAGCAATGAAATCAGCATATATTATAGATGGTATTCGTACACCAATTGCTAAATTTACGGGAACCTTATCCACCATTCGCACCGACGATTTGGCGGCGCATGTGATTAAGGAATTGATGCGTAGAAATCCCAATGTACCTGCCGAGGCCATTGACGATGTGATAATGGGTTGTGCTAATCAGGCGGGGGAAGATAACCGTAATGTAGCACGAATGGCTGCCTTGCTAGGCGGTTTACCTTGGACGGTACCTGGCGAAACGGTGAATCGTTTATGTGCATCGGGCATGTCGGCAATTATACATGCGGCGCGGGCAGTAAATATGGACGATGGGGACTTGTTTATTTCGGGCGGCGTAGAACACATGACGCGTGGGCCGTGGGTTATTTCTAAAGTATCGAAACCTTTTGGGCGAGATGCAAAAATGCATGATAGTAGTTTTGGCTGGCGTTTTGTAAATCCTAAAATGAAGGAATTATATGGCACAGATGGCATGGGCGTAACCGCCGAAAACCTAGTAGCAAAATACAATATCAGCAGAGAAGACCAAGATAAATTTGCTTATTGGTCACAAATGAAAGCAACTGCAGCTAAAGCATCGGGGCGACTGGCGGAAGAGATTGTTGCCGTAAGTATTCCTCGCCGCAAACAGGAGGATTTAATTTTTGACCAAGATGAGTTTATTCGTTCTACTACAACCTTAGAAGCATTGGCTAAATTGCGAGCTGCTTTTAAAAAGGAAGGTGGTAGTGTAACGGCTGGTAATGCCTCTGGTTTAAATGACGGGGCTGGTGTGGTGCTTGTTGCTTCGGAGGCTGCCATTAAAAAATACGACCTTAAACCACTCGCACGAATTGTAAGCTCGGCAGTAGTAGGTGTAGAGCCTCGCATTATGGGTATTGGTCCTGTGGGTGCTTCTAAAAAAGCATTGGCCAAAGCCAATATTAGTTTAGCAGATGTTGGGGTGATAGAACTCAACGAAGCCTTTGCTGCCCAAAGTTTGGCTTGTACTCGTGAGCTAGGATTGGCGGATGCTGATGAACGTGTTAACCCTAATGGTGGTGCTATTGCCATTGGTCATCCACTAGGCATGTCGGGCATGAGAATTACGCATACGGCAGCTATCGAGTTGCACAAACGCAATGTGCAGTATGCCTTGTGTACGATGTGTATTGGTGTGGGGCAAGGTTATGCTTTGGTGTTAGAGAAGGTGTAGCTTGTTGTTGTTTTTTGAATTAATTTGCTTTGGGTAATTCAAAAAATGCTTGTTATTTGGTAATTAATTGAAGTGCCTTATTTATATGAATACTGCTACAAGCCATAGGC
>JAHDBT010000632.1 GCA_020630215.1 Bacteroidota bacterium | reverse complement strand
AGCACAAAACCTCTACGTACAAATTGTCGGATTTATTTTTTAAACGTTACTAAATGATTATTTTTACATTTAATTTTAGTATTTCCTTTACTTCATCATTCGATATTAAGTGTTCGATATTCAAAAAAAAGAAGACAACTGCTGAATAGTAACCAATTTTTATAAAAGAAAAAATCCCGTAGGGATGATCTGTTTATAGCTACAATAGCCCCCAAGGACAAACCTCGTAGAGGTGACCTAGTATAAAATAGGCAGTGATAGAGCCACTCTTACGGAGTTCGTATCCTCGTCAAGCTACTGCTTACCAAAAAATAAAAATTTGTCAAATTATATAATCCTAAATTAAAAATTAAAAAATGAAACAACCCTTAATTTTAATGATTCTAGCAATTATACTAGTACTTTTTGCTTGTAAAAAAGAGGAGGAAAGCAACTTGCCTGTTGTAGAAGAAGCTCCTAGCAAGCCTGTTATTACGACTCCTAGTAGCGGTGCTTTTTTAAGTAATTGTGTAACAATAAAATGGAATGCTATTAGCAATGCCGATGAGTACCGAGTGCAAGTTGGTCGGGATGAAGAATTTTCTTTAAACGGTTCTTTAATAGCGGAAGCTTATGTAGACGCTGGAACAGAAGAACGGCTATTTAATGTGCTAGAAACAGGTACAACTTTTGCTCGTATGAGAGCCATAAATACGGTTGGGCAAAGCGATTGGTCGGATATTGTAACGTTTAGTGTAGATGCCGATATTTTCTTAAACTGTACTACACCTACCTTAGCACAACCTAGTTTAATCAGTCCTGCCAACGAATCGGCAGTTGGCAGTAGTGAGGTAGAATTTCAATGGGGTGGAGTAAGCGGTGCAGAGAGGTATCACCTCCAAATATCAATATTAGCTGATTTTTCAGAATTTTTGTACAATAATAATGAAGTTTTTGAAACTCAACAAATCGTACAAGGAGTAGTAGAAGGAGTTCCCTATTATTGGCGAGTAAAAGCTCGGTCGAATACCGAAACGAGTGCATGGTCGGAAACTTGGTCGTTTGTGCAATAATGGCAGAAGTGATGCCATGCCATAAAATAGGAACGGGGCGTATTTTACATAGCTGAAAACCCTAATAATCCCAATCCCGAAGGGAGGGAATAATTATAAAAAGGAAGCCATTTACCAAACAAAACTCCGAAAGAGTGGCATGATTAGGCATCTTTTTATAATGTCATCCCTTTGGGATTAATTGAAAACGTTACCACCATTTTCTATAAAAATTACACGCTTTTAGGGTTTTAAACTTGGAAACCTAATCATTAGTTCTGTTGGGAAAAAGGCGGGAACTATCAATAAATTAACCGTAAGTTCGTTATGTATTTATCTGTTTTTCCACTTACACTTATATCCTAAAATCAAAAAAAAGCAATGAAACATTTAATCAGCAGCCTCCTAATACTATTAGCTTACAACTCAACCTTTGCCGATTGTTCTTCAGGTGGAATATGGGTAAGTCCAAAATGTTCTTCGAGTGGCCTGGAGATAACGCCAGAAAATTGCGAAATACAGGAAAACAGTATTTTTGTAATAGAAGGATATGCAACAAGCCAACAAATTATTAGAGACTTGAATACGACTTACCCTATTTATTTAGAAACGGAAAGGCATAAAGTAGCCTTAAAAGTAATAGAACTACAGGAAGGAATGTTTCGAGTAACACAAGCAATACTAGAACCAACGGATAAGTTAGAAGCGGGAAAAACCTATACCCTAAAAATAGATGGATTGGATGATAAACAACATTTATTAGAAAACTGGAACAGGAAAACAGAAGAATATGAACCGATTGCCTGGACTGTTCAACCAACAACAGATACCGAAGCCCCACAATGGAAATCGGCTCCTAAACTAGTCGATAAAACAATGGTGTCGTATGGATGTGGCCCTGCCATATATGCTATTTTTGATGTAAATATTGTAGACGATTCTGAAACACTTATTAAAACAGAAATGGTTGATATTACGCCTGATTTTATTTCGTATATGGTAGATGGCTTTGAAGTGATTGAAGAAATACCTCCTGCTAGAACTTCAGGAGGAGGAACTTATTATTTAAGCCCAGATAAAGATGGACAATTAAATGTAGGCCACGGCATGTGTTCTGGCGCATTTGACTTTGAAGAAAATCGTCAATATAAAATACGATTTAGTTTAATGGATATGGCAGGCAATACGGATGAAAAATGGACAGAATGGATTGATTTTGATAGCCCGTATGAAGGATATAGATAAGCAAGAGGACGAAAGAAGATATTGAAACTCCATCAATGGGATGTAATTACTTACCTATAAAAAAAAGTAACTTATTGGATTAAAGCCATCGCCGAGAATGGGCATCCTAATATATGGTATTCGGTAACTTCTTATTGAGGAAGAATGATGAAGTTAATAGGCAATGCAAATAACAAATGGGTAATACTATTTTGACTTTAACACTATGGAAGGTCCTATACAAGTTCCTAATGCTACTAATATTTTAAGACCTGCGGTTTCAGGAAGTACTATCGTTTGGGAAACGGGCGGTCCAGATAATAAAATATTTTATTATGATATTCATAATTCCCAAGAACCTATACAAGTGCCAGACACTTCTCCTAACCATGACGAAGATGTTTCTATATCAGGAAATCTAATTGTTTGGACAGGTAATGACGGTGGAACAGGAGATACTTATTTATATGATATTTCTTTGGGTATACCGTATGCCCCATTTTTAGAAGCAGCAGCAGATACGAGTTTATGCGACGGGCAAAGCACTACCTTAGCCCTCCAAAATGTATTAAACAACGAAGAAGCATTTTGGTACGACGATATGAGTAGAACAACTTTGCTTCATACAGGCGATACTTATCCCGAGCCAATTACATTCGCAGATATTGGCACCTCATTTTGGGTAGTAAAGCAAAATACGATTACTGGCTGCGAAAGCGAATTAGTAGAAATAAGCATTACAGAAGATACAACATGCCCTGTTTCGTTAAGAGGAACGGCAGTACTAGGAAGCATGTATGACCCTGATACTAATTTAATGGATACAATTCTGAAAAGAAATAATTTGCTTCCACTAAGTCAACCTTATAATACGCCTCCTTGGAATTATGCAGGAGATGAGCTAGTAAATACTTTGCCAAATGGGGTAGTAGATTGGATTTTAGTGGAATTAAGAGAAGGCAGCAATTCGGAGGAAACGCTTCAAGTAAAGGCCGCCTTTTTGCGAAATGATGGGGCAATAATAGATGTATCAGGCGAAGAGGTTATTACCTTTAATACCCCAAGTCTTACAGGAGAGTACTATATTATTATCCGTCACAGAAACCATTTAGACATTATGAGTAGCATTCCTATAGACCCTGTAAATATTACCCTATACAATTTTGTTGACCCCGAAAATATTAGGGGAGGAGCAAGTCAATTACAAGAACTAGCCCCTGCGGTATATGGACTTATAAGTGGCGATATAGATGGTAATGGCATTATTACAAATAATGATTTTAATACCTTTATTAATGAATTAGGGGGCGTGAATGAATATTTACAAAGTGATTGTAATTTAGATGGTACAATAACAATAGCAGATTTTAATTTATACCAACCTAATGCAAGTAAAATAGGTATTTCGCAAGTGCGGTACTAATAAGAGAAATAGAATTTATAATAACTTTTAAACGAGCGTGGGCGATATAAGCCCACGCTATATTT
>JAHDBT010000631.1 GCA_020630215.1 Bacteroidota bacterium | reverse complement strand
TGCCTTGAGAAAAACAATCGCACAGCTTGGTGGAGTTTATTTTTTTCATTTCACTTAGTACCTAGACTTTGGACGGTTTTATTATAAGTCTTTGATTATCAATGATTTATGATAAAGGCTGTAATGGCTTAATTACTTGATTATCAATCAGTTATACCAATTGCGTCCAAAGTCTAGTTAGTAC
This sequence comes from Bacteroidota bacterium, assembly GCA_020630215.1. Classification (GTDB taxonomy): domain Bacteria; phylum Bacteroidota; class Bacteroidia; order Chitinophagales; family UBA2359; genus JAHDBT01. Next base: position 3,560 of record JAHDBT010000631.1, on the reverse strand, counting down.
ACTGTGTATTAAGTTTTTTTAACCACAGATTGCACAAATTAGCACCGATTACACACGGGTTTTAGCTTTGTGGCCTTCTATTAAGCCTGCGTCTCTGTGTTCTTAAAAAAGCTGAAGAGCAAAATGCATAAGGTGCTGTAAATCTGCATAATAAATGTGCGGTTATTACAAAATAAAACCTTGTGTCTTTGCGCCTCTTTTATGCTGAGCGTAGCCGAAGTATGTGTCAAAAAAGTTGAAACTTTAAAATACATAACGAGTTAAATCCTTAGCGCATGAAACTTAAACTTACTTAGTTTACAGTGTATTAGGAGAGACATTTTAAATTAAAGAATGGCTATTTTATGGAGAGGTATAAAATACACTGCGCTATCCATACTAGTACGGATAGCGCAGCGTCCAATATTTTCTATTTGCTCAGCTTTATGCTGAATAACAGCACCTTACTTATCCAACAAACTTTCTAAATGCTTTAATCGAGCTTCAAAGTCATCATTTTTTTGTTGCAGTGCGTCAATTTGTTCTTGTTGTTGCTCTATAATTACTTGTTGTTCTTGAATGGCTTTTATGGCAATAACACCAGCATAAGAGTAAGTCATTCCCAATTTTCCATCTTCGCCTTCTACAACCATTTCTGGGAAAAGAGGTCGTGCTTCTTGGGCAATAAAGCCTAAAGTTCTCATAGCATCTTCGGGTTGTTCTTTGTAGTGATAGCTTACTGGGCGAAGTTGCAAAAGCTTGCTAAGTGTAGGTGACATATCAAGGATGTTTTTCTTTAGCCTTAAATCCGAATCTACCGTCCATGTTCCATTGGTATTAACATAGGCTACTCTACTACCCTGCAAGTTAAAACTATAGTAAATGCCGCTATGATAGGTTCGCCAGTAATCGGTAGCATCGCTAGATGTTTCGTACTTAATTCCGCCTGTGCCATTAGTTATAGATTGTTGAGATTGACGAATGTGCAAGTCGGTATCAGGGGCTTTATCTAAGCCTACTTTACCGTCACTAGCAACCCGCATTTGGCTGCTGCCACTGGTCACAAAATGAATTTCGTCGCTAGCACCGTAAGTGCCGTCTGCTCCAATAGTTATAAGGGTAGAAGCACTTCCTCGTTCTCCAGCTGCTTCTACAGCATTGGTATAAAGCCAGGGGGTAGTTGTAAAGCCGTCTCCTGCATAAGTTGAAGTGCCTTGATCGGTACTTTCTGTACCTACACTAATATTGCCAATAACGGCATTGTCAACTACATCTAAGCTGCTTTGTGGGTCTGTTTCTCCAATACCTACCCAACCGCTTTCTGTTATCCTCATACGCTCGCTTAGTGTTCCGTCATAAGTCAAAAAACGCAGGTTGCCATTGTCTGTTGCATCTCCTCCATTATTAGCCCTAATACTCGCCCCTACATAATCCACCAAACCATCATTGTCATCGTAATTTTCAAAGTCGATATTAGCAAAGGAGCTATCCCCATTCCTAGCACCTCCTAGGGTAAGGCTGCGGGAAAGGCCGCTTGTTGTTGTGCTTCTGTCGGTGAGTATATTTCCACCGGTTATATGTAGTTTTTCGGTAGGCGAAGTAACCCCAATACCCAGTCTGCCCGATTCGTCGATGGTCATTCTGATGGGTAAGTCTTCATCGGCAGCACTACCACTAGATTTTGTGGCAAAGTGTAATTTACCTCTTGAATTAGAGTTGGTTCGTTCGTGAACAATGGCAGCACCCATGCCAGTTACGGTAGAAGTACTTTGGAAACCGATGCCTATACCTGTATTGTTTTCATTTAGGTTACGTGTATAAACAGCAAATAGCTCACTAACATCAATGGAGTCTGAATTTAACATGCAATCAACAGTATCTTTTACTGTTAATTGCCACCTGTTTTGGGTCGGTGCCATGTTACCAATGCCAACATTCCCTTCGTTTACATTTGTGATGTTTGTACCGCTGCTTACTTCCCAGTAGGTCTCGGCTATTGGTGTAAGGTCTATAGAGTTGCCATCGCTAATACTAAGTGTATTACCCGATAAAGCTAAATCTTGGATTTCGTTGGTAATATCACCATCTATTTCGCTGGTGATATAGCCATTATTATTTGTATAGGCATCTACCTCTGCTTCGGTTAGTTGTGTATCCGTATTGTCTAAATAAGGGCTAAGGTCTATGTCTGTTGCTGTGCCGTTGTTGGTAATGGTTAGTGTATTTCCTGTTAAAGCTAAATCTTGGATTTCGTTGGTAATATCACCATCTATTTCAGTAAAAAATCCCTCAGCAATAACAGCCCATCCTGTTCCATTGTAATAATAAAAACCAGTGGTATTATCTGTTTGATAAATCAACAGACCAACAGCAGGCGTATTAATTAAGTCTCTTTCATTCATAGTCATTCGAGGAATTAATAGCCCTTTTGAGGAGGATTGAATGTCTAAGATAGCACTATTGTCAGGTGTGCCGCCATCTTTATTGATAGCTACTTGTGCATTGGTTTCTAGTAAGGCAAATATTACTAATACGAGGAGTAAAAGGATAAATTTTTTCATAGTCAACCTGTTTTTTGGTGTTCATACTACTAGACATTTATTGAGGAGTAGTGATTATAGTAGGTATATGTTACCTACATCACTTATTAAATCATGGGCATAAACTTTTGTGTTAAAAAGCCGTTCATGCCTATGATAATAGGAAATGCATAGCAATATGATTTGCGTTAAGTACTTGATTTGTTTTGCCAAAAATTACCTAGTATAATAGATTACTTTGTAAGAAAGGTTTCTTTGCATTTTATGGATCACAGATTGTGCAGATTTGTGATCGCCTAAAAGCTTATACTTCGATTATGATCAGCATAAAGAGGTAGAAGGAAAATAGAATGGTTTTATAATATCTTAATGCTTTAATAGCACGTTTGTAGTGCTTTATCTTCTTTTTGTTTGATTTTTAGAGCATACAGAACCGCAGGTTTATAAAAGACACAAAACAATAATAGGTGCAAAATTTGTGATAATCTACGTAATCTGTGGTTGATAAATTAAAATATATTCAGTTTAATACCGTATATAGTTGATGCCTATTAAACTGGAATTAGGTAGCAGTAAATTAAAGTCTGTTGTAGTAACATTTCCATCTAAATTAGCATCACCATCCGTATAGGTATTTAATGCAGAAGCTTGCACGGCATACAAGTTAAAGTCTATCACAGACACAACTCCATCAGCGTTAAAATCACCAACAGCCAGTGCGTAAATACCCGGAGCGACTTCCTTAACTTGCTGTTCGTTCAACATAACATTATTGGCATCCGTAAAACTAAAGAGACCAGCATTAGGTAAGGTAATGGCTTGATGACTTATCACATCCAAATGATTTCGATGTCTTAAAACAAGATAATAGTTACCGCTAGCCACCTGATCAAAAATAACCCCATTAGCCCCGCTTATATCTTGCAAATTTCCATCACTTAATAGCAAGGCGGCTTTTTGAGCAACTATATTTTCAGGAATGTTTTCATCTCGTAATTCCACCAAAACCCAATCTACCATATCCTCTGGAATCGCATTAAT
>JAHDBT010000050.1 GCA_020630215.1 Bacteroidota bacterium | reverse complement strand
TACCCATAATGAATTTGCGAGGCATTTAATACCAACCTCTGACGGGGGATTTATGTTAGCAGGTGAACAATGGAATGATACACCTGGACCAGGAAGAATGTACTTTGCTAAACTAGATGCTTATGGCAATTTACAATGGGATACAACCCACATACACAATTGGGGAGCAGTTTTTAGCATACAACAAACTTGGTGGGATGATGGCTATATTGTAGGCGGCTACAGCTTAACGGATAGCACCGACTTATTATACGATATGCAAGTATTAAAGTTAGATAGTGAAGGTGCAATAGAATGGGAAAAAGTATATGGAGGGATAGACAATGAAACTGCCGCTTATGTACTGCCTGCCACAACAATAACAAACTTTACAGATTTTGACGATGTAGAGTATTATATGTTTGGAGCTTATGATATATCGGATAATGAGAATAATTTAATAACCGCATTATTAGATGCAAATGGAGATATAATTTGGGAACAAAATTATTATCCACAATTACAAAATTGTTTAGGTTTTCAGACATTACCTAAAATTAAAAACAATAAAATATATATTGGCATTTTTCAATATAATGAATATGGTAAGCCTGATAATCTCTTTGCTAGAATAGATGGCAATACGGGCTATTTAAATTGGGCAAAACCCCTTAGTTTTGCACCAGAAAACAGTGTTTATTTCAAAGATTTAGAACCAACGCCTGATGGCGGTTTTGTATTAGCAGGCTATAATTATACAAGCACTCCACAAAAAGGTTGGGTTTTAAAAATAGATGATAGAGGCAGAACTTGCAGTAATATTCCATGTGATAGTACTATTGTTATAGAAGTTGATATTCCAAATAATATAGAAGAGATGACACAAGCAAAGTCAGCTATTAGCATTAGCCCCAATCCTGCTAGTAAACAAGCAACATTAACCTACCAAATCTCTAGCGGCAAAACAGCTCTTTTTAAATTATATACAGCGAATGGCAGCGCAATTTATCAAACTAAATTACAAGGGCAGGGCAGTCAAATTTTAAATACTAGCCCTTATACCGAAGGGGTTTATTTTTACGAATTGCTACTAGCAAACAGTGTAGTAGCAAATGGGAAATTGGTGGTGTTACGCTAATAGTAAAATAGGTAGAGACGTAGCCCTACTACGTCTCTACGAGAAAATAATAGAATATTGGTTAGGACTAATGCACCACAATTTGTTTTCTAGCAGTACCTTCTTCCGAGGTAATGGTGAGCAAGTATACCCCTTTAGCAAAATTGCTTAGTTGAAGTTGCTTGTTAAATCCATTAAAAGCATTGGCTTTTTGTTGGAGTACTTGTCGGCCTACTGCATCAAAAACTTGTAGGTGTAGGTTGCGGTTGCCTTCAAATTGGTAATCAATTTGCAGCATTCCTTCGGTTGGATTTGGGTAGATGTTTAAGGCAGCACTTTCGGCTATATCATTTATTCCTACTGGTTCAACGGATACAACAAACGTTTCGGTTCGCATACATGCATCAGTAGAAATCATAACTTCTACATCGTAATTGCCAGGTTCAAAATAAGTTACTGTTGGTGTTGCACCTATAGCACCTGCGCCATTACCAAAGTTCCACACCCAGTCAACTGCCCCTACGGTGTTATCCATAAACTGGTGAGGTACGCCTACAGAAATGGGGTAGTTAAAGTCAATGTCGATAAACAAAATATCTTCCATGGTAACGTCTTGTGTTAGGGTTTCACATCCTAGGGAGTTACAAGTTTCTAGGCTAACGGCATAAGTGCCATTTTGTTGAAAAGCATGTGTTGGGTTTTGTTCGGTGGAGGTATTGCCATCCCCAAAATCCCATAGCCAAGTAGATGGGAAATTTTCACTTTGGTCAGAAAAGGCTACTAATCCATCGCAAGGTACTGCCACTTCATTGGTAAAAGCAGGGCTTGGTGCTTGGGTTGGGCTTACGCATTCCCAACGCATTTCAAAGCCTGCAGATTCGGTAAAATTATTGCTGGTCATTGCAATGGTAACCGCCCCACTTTCTGCTATTAAAATGCCATCGCCATTTGGCAGGGTCGTGCCTTCATAGTAGCCAAGGTAAGTGCCCGTTGTATTTTCTCCATCAAACACCTCTATATAATCATCCTGGCTCATATTGAACTCGGTAAAAGTTAAAACTACTTGTACTGCATTTGGAGGGGCAATGCTAACGGTACTGTTGGTATTTGTTAGGTAGTTATCATCGCCTCCCGAATCGAGTAATATGCCTGTACAAGCAGTAACTAGTTGTTCGCCTGTTAAGGTCATACTAAGGGTATCGCAAAACGAGGCGGCAAGATCTACAGTTACTAGGCTACTAAGTTCGGAGCAGCCAACATCATTACATACTTCCAGGTTAACGGTATATTCGCCATTTTCCTCATAAAAGTGAATAGGATTTTCTTCGGTAGAAGTATTGCCATCGCCAAAATCCCAAGTCCAGGCATTCGCACCGCCTAGCGATTGGTCGTAAAAAGAGGCATATCCATCACAACTAAGGGTAGTGCCATCAAAATTAGGGATAGGTGGGTCGTTATAATTAATACATTGCCAAGTAGCTTCGAAACCACTAAAAACTACGGAGCCATCGGAATGTACAAGAATGGTTGCCGAGCCTGATGTTGCAATAATTTGTCCACCATTATTTGGTAAATCTGTGCCTTCAAAAAATCCCAATAATGGTGCATTGGTATCTTCGCCATCATAAATTTCAATATAATCGAAACCTGCTTCCATTGCAAACTCCGTAAAAATTAATATAATTTCTGATGCGTCGGTTGGAGAGATGGTAATAGTGCCATCCATACCATTGGGGTAGTCGGCGTTCCCTCCTGGGTCGAGTAATATACCTGTACAAGAAGTTGATAGTTCATTTCCTATAGTAGGCATCAAGAGCGTATCACAAAAGGATGCGGCTAAGTCTACTAATATACTAGCAGTTGTTGTTTCGCAGCCAATATCGTTACAAGCTTCTAAAGTAATCGTATAGGTGCCATTGTCTTCATAAAAGTGGGTAGGATTTTCGTCTGTAGAAGTATTTCCATCGCCAAAATCCCAATTCCAAGCATTTACACCACCTAGCGATTGGTCGGTAAAAGAAGCGTAGCCATCGCAACTAAGGGTAGTGCCGCTAAAATTAGAAATAGGAGGGGAGGTAGGATAAATACATTGCCAGGTAGCTTCAAAGCCTGCTTGTTCGGTAAAGCCGTTGGTTACCATTACTAAGGTAATAGCGCCGCTAGTTGCGGTAATAACCCCAGTATTGTTGGGCAGTTCTTCGCCGCTATAATTGCCAATTAATGGTGCATTAGTATCTTCGCCATCATAAATTTCGATATAATCGGCAGTTAGTCCTGTACTCATAGAAGAAAAGCTTAATATCAACTCTGATGCGTCTGGTGGCGAAATAGTTATAGAACTATTGGTGTTGGGTAAATAATTACCATATCCACCCGAATCGAGTAAAACACCTGTACAGGCAGTTAATGACTGACTACCTGATAAGCCCATACTAATGGTATCGCAAAAAGCAGAAGTTAAGTCAACCAGAATCATACCTGTTGCTTCAGAGCAGTCTACATCATTGCATACTTCTAGGGTTACGGTATATTCGCCTGCTTCTTCATATTGGTGAGTAGGGTTTTCCTCTGTAGAGGAATTTCCATCTCCAAAATCCCAAGTCCAGGCATTAGCACCGCCTAGCGATTCGTCAAAGAAAGAGGCGTAGCCATCGCAGCTAAGAGTTGTGCCGCTAAAGTTAGGGATAGGAGGGTCGTTGTAATTAATACATTGCCAAGTGGCTTCAAAACCATCTAAGGTTACCGAGCCATCCGAATGGAATAAGATAGTTACAGAACCAGAAGTTGCTGTTATTGTTCCCGTTGTTTCTGGTAAGGCGTTGCCTTCGTAAAAACCAATTAATGGAGCATTGGTGTCTAAGCCATCATAAATTTCAACATAGTCAAAGTTGGTTTCGGTATTAAAAGCCGAAAATTGTAAAACAACTTCTGATGCATCAGGAGGTGCTATCGTTACTGTTGCATCCGAACTATCGAAATATAGTCCATTTCCTCCTGCATCCATTACTACGCCAGCGCAACCATAAACGGTATTACTGCCTGTAACTGGCATAATAAGAGTATCGCAAAAAGCAGCGGTAAAATCTACTTCTACCGAACCAGTAGTTGTATCACATCCTAAATCGTTACAAGCTTCTAAACTAACTTCGTAAGTACCTCCAGCTTCGTAGGTATGTACTGGGTTTTGTTCTGTAGAAGTATTTCCATCGCCAAAGTCCCATGTCCACGAAGTAGCTACATTAATGGTTTGGTCGCTAAAAACAGCAATCCCATCGCAACTTAAAGTGGTACCCGAAAATTGTGCTTGTGGAAAATCTATTACAAACATTGTAACAACAATAGGAACCGCTTCTTCTGAGCCATTGCCAACAAAGTTTAAGGTGGCAGTATATACCCCTGCTGTTAATCCTTCGGCATTAAAGTTAAATTCAATATCTAAGTTTTCGCCAGGAAGTAAATCTACTACTTCACTAGGTTCATATTCGAGCCAACTTGGAGGTGTTGATATTGGAAATAGCGTATAGCTTAGGGGACCTTCCCCTATATTTTCGAGGTTAATACTTGCCGTTTCGGTTGTGCCCGCAGTTAGTGATACTTCCAAATTGGTAGTGCTAAGTACAGGAATTGGGCTTGCAAGACTTTCGCCTGCTAAACTTACTATAGATGGGGTGGCACTCGCATTAGAAAAAATACTTAAAGCACCATTATCTATGCCTGAATTGATAGGCATATAAGTAACGGTAATTGTTGCAGCATTTTGGGGAGATAAAGATGCGCTGGTAATATCTACAGTAAAAAGCGCATTATCAGAAACAATATCGGTAATAAACAGGGAGTCGGAACCCGTATTGGTAATGGTAAATTGTTCGGTAATTACAGAACCTCCTAGCCATGCCCCAAAGTCAATAATTATTGGGTTTGCTTGTAAGCTAGGTGTACCTATAACGGTTAGGGTAATTGGTATGGTAACACTTTCTGTATCGGTAATAATCATTAATTCTACTTCGTATACACCTGCATATACCTGGCTTGCGTCAAAGGTAAGTTCTAAATCGTAGGTGCTGCCATCAATAGTTCCTGCTAGTGCATTTGGAATAATCCATTCTACGCCTCCACCCGAACGCACGGCATTGGCAAGTATTTTACGCAGGTCGTTGTTTGTATTTAGGTAGCTATGCCCAATTAGTATTACTTTGCCTGTGCCAATGGGTCTATAAAGCAATACGTCATTATCGTTGTATTCTACTAACCTAACGGCATCGGCGTTGGTAATGTCATAATAATGCGTTAATAGTTCTGGTTCGTAAGTGCTGCTTACTCCTTCTACTAAAGGGTCGCCTGGTAAATTAACGGTTAAATCGGCAGATGAAGAGATGTAATCCGAGTAGCTGCCTGTTAGTAATCCTGTTGCAAAAATACAAGACCCATCAAAACTAGAACCCCCATCAATTTTGGTTGTACCCGTAAAAATAACGGTTCCGCCATTGGTTACGTAGTTTTGTAAAACACTTGCAAAGCTATCAAAAGTAGATAATATACAGGCTTCTTGTTGTGCAATAAGCAGCACATTTTGGTCTATTAAAGCTGCTTCTAATTCGGTAGCATCTTGTGTGCTTAGTTCGGTAAGGATATAATTGTCGTAAAAAATATCAAGGGATTCAATCGTGTTTTCATATTCAAAATTTTGGTCAACACTATTGGTGAGGGATAATACTTTGGTTTTTAAACCATTTAGCGTAAAATCAACACTACCGCTACTGCTATTACTAATGGTAATCGTTTCGGTAGTTGTTTCGCCGTAGTTGAGACTAATATTGAGTGATTCAGGATCAACGCTGATGTCTTGTGCTTTTATACTATTGAATTGCCCTATTCCTAGCAGCAGTAATAGTAATACAAAATAATTGTTTTTCATGATGGAAATGTTTTTACTTGTACTTAATGATTGTTTTAAAATAAACATTGGGATAAATTTAAGGAAGTATTGGTTTTTTTCCTATTGTTTTAACTTTTTAGTTTTGGTATAATTTCCTTGCTAGTTATTAGCTATCTGTTGACTGTGTGGTAGCAGCATTTTTAGGAAGAAAGTCCATGTAAGGGAAGCCGAAAAAAAGGAGTTGCCAAAGTTGGCAACCCTTTTTTGTAATTGAAACAAAAAGTGTTTATTTATTGAATTACAATTTGTTTTCGAGCAGTACCTTCTTCGGAGGTAATGGAAAGCATATATACCCCTTTAGCAAAATTAGCTAGGTTAAGTTGGTGGTTAAAGCCATTAAATGCATTGGCTTTTTGCTGATGTACTTGGCGGCCTATGGCATCAAAAACTTGTAGTTGTAGGTTTCGGTTGCCTTCAAACTGGTAATCTATTTGTAGCATTCCGTCTGTTGGATTTGGGTAGATGTTTAGAGTGGTATTTTCGTTTATATCATCTATTCCTACTGGCGCAACAGCTACGGTAAAAGTTTCGGTGCTGGTACAGGTACCGTTAGAAATAGTTACTTCTACATCGTAATTGCCAAGTTGAAAATAGGTTACGGTTGGTGTAGGGTTATCTAGTGCGCCTGCACCATTACCAAAGTTCCATTCCCAACTTATTGCGCCCGCAGTATTGTCTGTAAATTGGTGAGGTATGCCTAGGGGAATGGGGTAATTAAAGTCAATATCTAGCAAAAAGATGTCTGCCAAAACAAGTTCTTCTGTGATGGTTTCGCAGCCTACGGCATTACACGTTTCGAGGGTAACGGTATAGGTGCCATTTTGTTCGTAAAAATGTACTGGACTTTGTTCGGTAGACGTATTGCCATCGCCAAAATCCCAGAGCCAGGAAGAAGGGAAGTTTTCGGATTGGTCTAGGAAGGCTATTTCTCCTTCGCACGGAGCGATTATGTCATTGGTAAATGCAGGAGTAGGGGCAACGGTAGGGCTTATGCATTCCCAAGTTGCTTCAAAACCACTAGATTCGCCAAATCCATCTGTTACTAAGTGTACGGTAAGCGCACCCGATTCGGCAATGATGATGCCGTCGCCATTAGGCAAGCCCGTTCCATCATAAAAGCCAAGGTACTCGCCAGAAGCATCGGGACCATTAAAAAACTCAATATAGTCGCTATTGGTTTGAAGATCGATAAAGCTAAAGGTAAAAATAAGCTGTACAGCATTTGGTGGCGCAATGGTTATGGTACTGTTGGTATTAGGTAGGTAGTTATTGTCGCCACCCGAATCGAGTAATACACCTGTGCAAGCGGTAATAAGTTGCTCGCCAGATTGTGGCATATTAAGTGTATCACAGAAAGAGGCTGCTAGGTCAACGGTTACCATGCTGCTAATATCAGAACAACCAATATCGTTACAAACTTCTAGGCTAACGGTATATTCGCCATTGTCTTCGTAAAAAACGGTTGGGTTTTCTTCTGTAGAGGTTTCGCCATTACCAAAATCCCAGGTCCAAGCATTGGCTCCTCCTAGCGATTCGTCGAAGAAGGTAGCATAACCATCACAACTTAAAGACGTGCCGCTAAAATTAGGAATAGGCGGGTCGGTAGGGAATAAACATTGCCAAGTAGTTTCAAAACCTTCTTGTGTTACTACCCCATCCGAGAATATAAAAATGGTTACGGCACCTGTATTGGCAATTATTTCCCCATTATTTCCTGGAAGTTCGTTGCCTTCAAAAAAGCCAAGTAAGGTACCATTCGTATTTTCTCCATCATAAATTTCAATATAATCGAAATTCGTTTCCATTTCAAAAGAAGCAAATTGCAATATAATTTCGGATGCGCCAGGGGGAGCAATGGTAACCGTTCCACTCATACTGTTTGGATATTGGGCATCGCCTCCTGGATCGAACAATACACCTGTACAACTATTAAGGGTAAGGTTACCTGTTGAAGGCATTAGAATGGTATCGCAAAAGGAGGCTGTAAAATCTACTACAATACTGCCTGTTATATTATCGCAACCTAAATCGTTACAAACTTCTAGGGTAATATCATACGTTCCATTGTCTTCGTAGTTATGTGTTGGGTTTTGATCAGTAGCGGTATTGCCATCGCCAAAATCCCAAGCCCAAGAAGTTGGGTCGTTTACAGATAAATCGGTAAAGGCAGCAAAGCCATCGCAACTTAATGGATTATTTACAAATACGGCTTGTGGAAAAGCTTCTACAACTAGGGTAATAGGATATAGTACGGTAGGGTTTAAGGGATCGTTGGTTTGAATAATCATATCGTAGGTATAAGTGCCAGCCAACAAGCCAGTAGCATCAATCGTAATATCTACATCAAAAGTGCCACCATCGGCAGCTACTGTTTCTCCAAAATTAGAAATGCTTAACCAATCGGGTACGGTATAATTCCAATTAATGGCATTGCTTAACATCAGGTCTGCATTTGGGTCGATACCGTTGTAGTTAAAACCTAAGTATACCGCATTGCCACCACCAATATTATTATAAGCCAAAATAGGTCCCGAGAGGAGTCCGTAATCGGTACCCGTAACAACCGTTGTTGCATTGTCGAAGTTTTGAAAAATCCAATTAAAAGCTACTTGCGTATAGCTTTCGGGTAAGCCGTTGGCTAAGGGGCTATCAGGCAATACTACTATATGCGGTTCGTAACTTGCGGTATAATTAAACAAGGTCGTGTTAAATAAGCCCAATGCATTAATGCAATCGGTACAGTCGTTACCTGTTACAATAACTAAACCTCCATTATTAGTAAAGTTTTGTATAGCAGCAGCAAAGTTTGCTATAGTGGCCGGATTGGCAAGACCTGAGTCAAAAGTAGGAACCACAAGGACTTGTGCATTGTTTAAAATCGCTGCTAGTTCACTGCCATCGGTGCCATTGTATTCGGTAAGGTTATAGTTCAAATCTAAAGATTCGATAGAGGTGAGTAAGTTTGGATAAGAAAAGATGTTGATAGCATTGGTAATGGTTACGATTTCAAAAACGTCTATTGGTTCGCCTGTAATAAAATAGGCTAAAGGGCCTGCACCTGTATTGCTGATGCTTAGAGTTGTGGTTGTATCGCTGCCAGCTAGTAAAGTTACCGCTAGGCTTTCTGGGTCAATGCCAAATTCGGGTGCGCTTATACCAATGCCTGTTAGTTCAATAGTTTGTGTTTCTACATTGTTTTCAATGGTAATGGTGGTTGTATAATCGCCAGGTGTACTGGGGTCAAAAACAAGGTTTATATCTGCTTCACTTAAAGGAGGTACGGTAATCGTTTCATTGTCAAAAGTATATTCATCACCAAACTCGGTAGTAATACTAGTAACAAAGAGCGAGTCGGTACCCGGATTAAAGATGGTGAACGTTTGGTTAGGGGTGTTTCCAATAACTACATTTCCAAAATCAATGCTTGTTACTTCCAGTTCAACAGCAGGCACACCAACAACTACCATCGTAATAGGAATTTCTAAGGTAGGAACGGGTCCATTATTTAGTAAAATGAGGGTTGTTTCGTAAGTGCCTCCTAGCAGTCCTTCGCTGTTTAACGTTACTTCAATTTCTACGCTCCCATCTGGAAAACCAATGTCTGTTGCGGTAGTAGGCGTAAAAGTTATCCAATCGGGAAGGGCATTTTCATTAAGCCAGCCCATTGTATTAATCAGTATGGTTTCATTTTCATTAGTTGGGGTAAAATAATTAAGACCAAGATAAGCGGCCAAGCCACCTTGTACAGGGTAGGTATAGGCAGCAATGGTGTTAATACCATAATAACCATCATAATCTAAGGTAGAAGTATAATCACCCGTAAATTCAACAGCATTAGCGGTAAAATTAAAATCAGGATAAGAGCTTGCCAATCCTTCGTTCATTGGATGGGGATCGGTTACTAGAAATTCGCCATTAAAACTGTTAGCGTTAATGCCATCAAAAACACCTGTTGCATTAGCTATATTAATACTTGTTATAAAGAGGACTACCCCGCCAGTACTTAAAAAGTTATCTAGTATTTCTGGGTTGGCATTAAACATATTTTGCAAAGTAAAATCGTCGCGTGGTAGTAGCAACATTTTATTTTGTGTGAGTAAAGTCTGAAATTCTCCAATATCAGTTGTTTCGGTAGTTGTAATTGTAAACTCTGGAAAACTGTTTTCAATAACTCCTATGGTATTGTCGGAAAGCTGATCGTCCATGCCAAGTACATGCACTAGTAAATTATTAGTGTTAGAACCTGGGCCTAATACGATTTCAAAATCAAGCGGTCCTGCTCCTGGATTGTTAATAGTTAGGGTTTCGGTAGTGCTTTCGCCCGAGTTAAGAGTAACTTCAATAGCAGCGGGGTTGGGGGTAGGTAAAGAACCTCCTAAACCCTCGCCATTTAAACTTATGATAGTAGGATTTGCGCTGGCATTTGTAAAAATAGATAATGCGCCCACATCCGTTTCAATAGCACTAGGCATGTAGGTAACCGTTACATCAATGGTTTTTTCTGCATATAGGGATGCGGAGGTAATATCTACGGTATAGTCGGCATTATCAGAAACAATATCGGTTATAAACAGGGAATCTGTGCCTGTGTTTTCGATGGTAAATTGCTGGGTAACTGTTGCACCAACTAGCCATTCCTCAAAGTCAAGTATTATGGTATTGGTTTGAATACCAGGAATTCCTGTTATGGTTAAAGTAATTGGAACGGTTACGTTGCCGGCATCGGTTGCTATTACTAAATCAGCTTGGTATACACCGCCATAAACGGCGTTGCCGTCAAAGGTTAAGGCCAAGTCGTAAGTGCTTCCATCAATAGTTCCAGCTAAAGTATTAGTCGAAAGCCATTCAACTCCTCCTGCCGAACGTACCGCATTGGCAATAATTCGGCGAGTATTGTTACTATCATTTAGGTAATTGTGTGCAATTAAAATAACTTGTCCTGCACCAATTTCTCGGCGTACAATTACATCTTCTCCTTCATAACTTACTACTCTTATCGCATCGTCGTTAGTGATGTTATAGGTATAAGTAACCAGGTCTAATTCGTAAGGGTTTTCTACATTTTCAACAATAGCCTCATCTGGTAAGTTAACTGTTAAATCGGCGGCAGAGGTAATATTTCCTATAAAGCTACCTTCTAATAAGCCTGTAGCAAATAGGCACGCGCTATCGTAAGTGCTGCCTAATGCTGATTTAGTAGCGCCTGTAAAAATAATGGTTCCTCCATTATTCGCATAGGTTTGTAGAACATCGGCAAAGCCTTCAAAAGCGGTTACGTCACAGGCCTCTTGATGTACAATAAGCAACACATTTTGCCCTACTAAGGCCGTTGCTAATTCGCTTGCCTCTTGCGTGTTAATTTCGCTAAGTTCGTAGTTGTCGTAAAAAAAATCTAATGCATCAAGTGTGCGTTGGTACTCAAAGTTAACATCAACACTATTGGTTAATGCTAATATATTGGTTTTGAGGCCTTCAACGGTAAAATCAACACTACTGCCACTAGTATTGTTAATGGTAAGGGTTTCGGTAGTCGTTTCGCCATAGTTAAGGTTAATGTTAAATGATTGGGGGGCTACGGTAATATCCTGAGCTAAGATATTAGGCGTGAGTATTCCCGTACTAAAAATGCCGAGCAGCATTATAATAAGCCATCTTTTCATAGGTTTTATTTTAATGATTTTATAGTAATGATTACTTTATTAACTAATTTTGTGTTTTTTAAAAGGGAGGTACTTATAAAAAAGACCTGTTTATCTAATCTGATTACAGTATTATTTAATTAGAAAGTATATAGGCGGTTTTGTTTTGCCTTGTTATAAAGGAATGGTGAAAAAATAAATTTACATTTTTCACTTCGATATTTCCCAATATGCTGCGTTACAAATACTCGTAATAGCGTTGCTATTACTGCGTTTTGCGCCTTGTCTATTAGAAAATCTCTTTGCGAAAATTTGTAATTTTATTTTTTCACCATCCCAAAGGTGTTAATTGCTTTTACTGTTTAGATGAATGGTTCCAAACATTTTTTTTAGCAAAAACTGGCATGTTTCCTTTTTCTAAGATTTTAGTTGGCACTTTAAATCGGCGAAGTGGTCTAAATACTATGTACTAGATACCCTCTACTAAAAAAAGTGTAAACTGCTAATTGAAACATTCCAAAAAACTTATTGAACGATTAGGATAAAGGGATAAGTTGAAAACTAAAATTACATTGTTTTTAAGATCTTACCTAATAATTTACATTCTAAATGCATACTTTGTATTAAAGTAGGTATTTTTTTTTGTGAAATTGAAGAATTTATAGCGTGGAAAAAATATTGATTTTAGATAATTATGATTCGTTTACCTATAATTTAGTGCAGTATGTTACTAACATTACCTTAAAGGAGGTTGCTGTATTTAGAAACGATGCCATTAACTTGGACGAGATAGATATTTACGATAAAATATTATTATCGCCAGGGCCTGGGCTACCAGAGAATGCGGGTATTTTATTGGACTTAATTGAACGGTATGCGGCTAGTAAAAGCATTTTAGGCATTTGTTTAGGGCAACAAGCAATAGCACAAGTTTATGGAGGGGGCTTGCTTAACTTAACAAAAGTACATCATGGAGTAGCAACGGATGTTTTTTTAAATCGTGCTGGCATATTGGATACGCTTTTTAAGGAGGTGCCTTGCCGCTTTAAAGGAGGACGGTATCATTCGTGGGTGATAGACCCTAGCACGCTTCCTAGCTGTTTTAACATTACGGCCTACGATGAACAACAACAAATTATGGGCATTAGTCACCAACAATACGATTTAAAAGGATTGCAGTTTCATCCCGAATCGGTATTAACCGAACATGGGCAAACCATTATTAAAAATTGGGTAAATGCTTAGTAACGCATAAAAAATAAATCCGTCATTTCTACTTGATCTTTTGCACTTATCCTGCGTTGCAAATACTCGCCGTAGCTTAGGCTATGGCTGCGTTTTGCGCCTTGTCTAAGCACAAAACCTCTACGTACAAATTGTCGGATTTATTTTTTAAACGTTACTTAGGTAGTAGTTAGTACTTGGTAGTAAGTATTTGGTACTTGGACGGTTTCGCTTCGCTACACCGACTGAGGAGTTATAAAACAGTATAATGAAAAACATTGGATAGTGGAGCAATTTAACAACAAAGCCATTCAACAATTAAAAACATGAACGATAAACCATCACAGCAGCAATTGGTTGCTCAGTTATTTAGAACGGAGTTTAGTAAAATTACGGCGGTGCTTTGCAAGCTGTTTGGCATTAGACATGTAGAAGTAGCCGAAGACATTGTAAGCGATACTTTTTTGTTGGCTACCGAAAGTTGGGAAAGCAAAGGTTTGCCTGATAACCCAACCGCTTGGCTGTATACCGTAGCAAAAAATAAAGCCAAAGATTATTTTAAACGCAATGCCCTATTTACCCAAAAAATTGCCACCGAAATAAAACATACTGCCGATAAATTGGAAGAAATGGACCTTGATTTATCGAACGAGAATATTACCGACAGTACCCTGCAAATGATGTTTGCCGTTTGCCATCCTACTATTCCGCCCGAAGCGCAAATAGGTTTAGCACTACGTATTTTGTGTGGCTTTAGCATTGATGAAATTGCCGAAGCCTTTTTAACCAATAAAGCCAGTATTAATAAACGCTTGTACCGAGCAAAAGAAAAACTAAGAGCCAATAAAATACAAATGGAATTGCCGCCGCCCAACGAAATAGAACAGCGACTAGCAGCCGTTTTAAGTACTTTGTATTTGTTGTTTAATGAGGGCTATTACTCGGCCACACAAAATGCAAGCTTACGAAAAGATTTGTGTTTAGAAGCCATGCGCCTTAATTATTTATTGTTGGCCAATAGCAGCACTAATTTACCTCCCGTAAATGCACTCATGGCACTATTTTGTTTTCATGCATCTCGTTTTGAAGCACGCCAACATCCTACCGCCAACGACGAATGGATACCTTATGAAGAACAAGATACTAAGTTGTGGAATACCGAATTAATTGATAGAGGAGGTTATTATTTAAATCAAGCTACAAGTGGTACGGTGATTAGCACCTATCATTTAGAAGCAGCGATTGCTTATTGGCATACCATAAAGCCTGCTACTACTGCCGAAAAAAAAGAAAAATGGGAAAGCATTTTGCAACTGTACAACCAATTATTACAAATAAACTATTCGCCAATAGTAGCTTTAAATAGAACCTATGCCCTAGCACAAACAGCAGGCAAAACCGCTGCCATTAAAGAAGCAGAAAAATTACCATTAACAAAAAATCATTTTTACTATTCCTTATTAGGTTATTTGTATACCAACGTAAACAATCAAAAAGCCCTTTTGCATTGGCAAAGTGCATTGGCACTTGCCAAAACTCCTAGCGATAAAAATACCATTCATAAAAATATAGAGGACTTAGAAAAAAAAATTTAAGTGGATCAAAATAAAAAAATGAAATAAGTAAAAGAAAGGGAGCTTGTCAGTCAACTTTCATAAAGCATTGTTTCTTAAAGAGATAAGAAAAAAAAAGTAAAGTTTCTATAAATTTAACCAAAAAGATACGTAACTTGTAAATCGCAGCGAATAAACCATAATTATTAAATAAAGCATAATAGCCTGTTACTTGTTGTGCAAAGTGTGGTCATAACACTACTGCCAGCATTTTTTATTTAATAACAAAAAAAAAAGAAAGAGTTATTATTATTATTTATTATAGCTTGATCATTAGCTTCTTGTTATGAGGAGTTACTACCCAAATTTGCTATTAAACATAAATTTAATGTAATAAGTAGGTGGAAAGTAATTTAATTATTTTTTTTTGTTAAGGTTTTTAGCTATATTAGCTATGCGAAAAAAAGACGATTTATCATTACAGGAGGTGAAATCCACAATCTAAAGGGCTTACACCAAAGCTAAAAAAAATACCCTATTGTTAGTAAGTTATGCATTTAGTAGAAGGATGAATATTTAGGTAGCTATTTGATGGATGCCACTAAGAAAACAAATGCTGTTCAGAGCTTGTAATTTCAATAATATTATAGGCGATACGAATTTTTATGAGTGTTTTATTCTACAAATTAATACTCCTTTAACTTACAAACACATAACCTTTGTTAATCCAACAATAACAAACAAAGTAATTTTAAATTATCATAGAATCATTGTTTTGGACTAAGCAGTTAGATGTTTAGCCATTAAATTTGAATGGATATTAGTGTCGGAAAGTATTAAAATAAACACTTTTTAAGTTAACTATTTTTAAATTTTTTATTTGGATATGGAAGCAGTAGTCGTGGGCAATTTGCATGATGCTTTAGAAGAGCATTTCGGATTTAAGTCTTTCAAAGGCAATCAAGAAACAATTATACAGTCGGTATTAGATGGTGAAGATACGTTGGTAATTATGCCAACAGGAGGAGGTAAGTCGCTTTGCTACCAATTGCCAGCACTTTTAAACGAAGGAACGGCACTTATTATATCGCCCTTAATTGCTTTAATGAAGAACCAAGTAGACATGATGCGAGGCTTTAGCAATCGCGATGATGTGGCTCACTTTATGAACTCCTCTTTAAGTCGTACTCAAATAAAAAAGGTAAAAGCCGACCTACTAAGTGGCAATACCAAAATGTTGTACGTTGCTCCCGAAACATTAACCAAACAAGAAACCATCGACTTCTTCAAGCAAATTAAAATTTCGTTTGTTGCCGTTGATGAAGCACACTGTATCTCGGAATGGGGACACGATTTTAGACCCGAATACCGACGCATTAGACAAATGGTAGATGCCATTGATGAAAGTGTGCCTATAATAGGATTAACCGCAACCGCAACGCCTAAAGTACGAGAAGATATTATTAAAAACTTGCGCTTAAAAACGCCTCGTATTTATACCTCTTCCTTTAACCGAGATAATTTATACTACGAAATTCGTCCTAAAGGAAAAAAAGAACAGGTATCTCGCCAAATTATTCAATTTATCAAAAAAAATCCTGATAAATCAGGCATTATCTATTGCCTCAATCGTAAAACTACCGAAGAAATTGCAGAAGTTTTACTAGCCAATAATATTAAAGCCGCTGCTTATCATGCTGGACTTGATTCGGGCACTCGCTCGGATAGGCAAGACCAATTTTTGATGGAAGATGTACACGTAATTGTTGCAACAATTGCCTTTGGAATGGGGATTGATAAACCCGATGTGCGATTTGTGATACATTATAATATGCCCAAAAGCCTCGAAAATTATTACCAAGAAACAGGACGCGCCGGCCGGGATGGCATGGAAGGAAACTGTATTGGCTTTTTTGCTTATGCCGATATGAATAAACTCGAAAAGTTTATGCGCGATAAACCCGTTGCCGAAAGAGAAGTAGGAGGGCAGCACTTAGCAGAGGTGATTAGCTACAGCGAAATTGCTTCGTGCCGTAGAGAGTTTTTGCTACATTACTTTGGAGAAGAATATGATACCAAAGAATGTAAAGGCATGTGCGATAATTGCCGAAACCCAAAAGAACATTTTGACGCAACCAACGAAATTGTTCATATTTTAAAAGCAGTAACATCGCTTAAAGAAAACTTTAATTCCAAGTATTTAGTTAACTTTATGATGGGAAAAAGTACGCAAGAAATTGTATCTTTTAAACATGATAAATTGCCCGTATTTGGCTATGGAAGTAATAAAGACCCTAATTTTTGGCGTACCGCAATTACGCAAACCTTGCTCAACGGTTTACTGAGAAAAGATATTGAAAATTACGGACTTTTAAAATTAAAAGAAAAAGGCATAGCCTATATTGATAAACCGTATCCGATACAAATAGCACTGAACAATAATTTTGACGACATTGAAATTGTTGACGATACGCCACAACGTACGAGCGCACTCGACCCCGCATTAATGAAAATGCTGAGAGACTTGCGTAAAAAAGTAGCCAAAGAGAAAAAAGTGCCCACTTATGTGGTTTTTCAAGACCGTTCGCTAGAAGAAATGGCAACGTATTACCCTATTACTAAGGAAGAACTTTCGCAAATTACAGGCGTAAGTACGGGTAAAGCACGTAAATATGGACGTAACTTTTACAACCTTATTGCCGAATACGTAGAACAAAACGATATTGAACGTGCCGAAGATTTAATCGTAAAATCTGTCGCGTCTAAATCGAAAGATAAAATCTATGTTATTCAAAATATTGATAAACGCATTCCTTTGGATACCATCGCCAAAAATTTAAGCCTAAAAATGGAAGAGTTGGTTACCGAAATCGAAAAAATTGTAGACTCTGGTACCAAACTAAATATTGATTACCACATCAACGATTACCTCGACGAATACCAACAAGAAGAAGTGTTTGATTATTTTATGGAAACCGAAGAAAGCTCCATAGAAAATGCGGTAAGAGAATTAAACGAAGACGAAGATTACAGCGAAGAAGATATCCGATTAATGCGTATCAAATTTATGTCGGAAATAGCACACTAAAAAGCACAATTATTATTATCTTTACGCTTGCAATATTAAACTTGTAACTTCCTTCTTAACCCCGATTGCAGTACAACAAGTAAGTACAAAAATAAACGGCCAACTTTTCAGTCTTATTGACTAGAATTGTTGGCCGTTTTACTTTTTATATACTCAAGGAAAAATAGTAGTCGTCCTTATACTTTAAGCGAAGCGTACCTACTACTTTCTACCGTTCTCTAGTACCTAATTAAATCCAAGCCTATTACATTAATATTGTCGAAGTAAATATCAAAATCAGCAGTAGTAACTTCTCCATCCATATTAAAATCGGCATTGCTATATTGGTTACTTGTGCTAGATGTTGAAGCATAGCCATTAAAATCATTTAAACTGATAATGCCATTCCCATTAAAATCTGCACCCAATAAACCATAGTTAGCACCCAAATTAACTGATTGACTGTTGGCTTCCATGATGTTTTCGGCTTTCGTAAAATCGTAAGTAGTTGCAGCTGTATTGGGTAATAAAACAGCAGTAGAACTAACTACGGCAATATGATTGCGATGTCGTACCACTACATAGTAATCATTATTATTAAAGGGTTCATTAAAAAGCACTCCACTAACAATACCACTTGTTGCATAATCTGTATCAACTATACTGCCATCAGTTAATAATAAAGCAGCTTTTTGTTTTACTACCAAATTTATGTTGTTTTCTGCCCTTATTTCTACCAACACCCAATCTACCATATCGCTAGGAGTACTGCTAATGGTTCCCATTCCTCCATAATTCCAAGGGGCAACATTATATGGCTGGTTGCTAGGAATAATCGTGTTTAAGTCCGTCTCCATAAGTTGAGTGTTAGGATTGTAAGCCCCCTCTAAAAATGCTTTCAGGTAAACAGGGTCACAATTAACAGGTGTAATTACATAGGTAATAATAGAACAAATACCGTACTCATCAATTGTTACAGATAGTTCGTAACTAGTAGTACTGGAAGTTGAAGGCGTAATGTCAATACTAGGTGTCGAAGCTCCGTTATCCCATTCATAAGTATTGGCTCCTTGGGGAGCGTAGATGGTCGTGGTAGCTCCTTGGCAAACCGTTCGGTTAAAGAAAGGACCGCTTATTTCATCACAAGAAGGGTAACAATCTCCTGTTAAATTGCATATATAATAACTTCCTAACTCGCAAAGCATCCCATCATTATCTACATCAAAATAAAAACAAGCGTCTCCTGGTACTGGACCTATTATTACACTTGCATAACCATCTTCAGCACTATAAGCAATTACATTGGGAGGGAAGTTAATACTATAACTACCTTCACCCGCATATTCAGGAAAAGCACCTGATACATATACAATTACAAAATAGGAGTTATCTACTGTTGGGTCACAAAATGTCTCGTGTGTTACCCTTACAGGGTTTAATACTCTAATACTACCTGGTGCAGATAATGCATAACATCCACCAGTAGTGCCAGCTAATAGTGTGTTAATGTTTGTGCCGAAGTCATAGTCAGGGGCATCATCTGGGTCGAAGTTAATTGCATAAGCTGTGTAAAGGCCAGGTTCTGGATTTTGAATAACACCTATACCTCCACCAATACTAGAACCAATAATAATACCACTAGCATCTGCTAAGATGTAGTCTTGTATATAAGCTGTGTTAAATCCTGATGCGTCTAATATAATGGATTCGTCTTTTTCACAAACCAACTCGTCAAATTCTAAAATACCTGCATCCGCATCACACTCCACAATAAATGTAGAGGAGGGAGGACAAAAAGTAATATCGGATGGGGAGGCTTCCAAAATATTACTTCCGTAGACATAAGTAAGTGTGGAGGTAGCACATAGAAATAAGAAGACACAAAATAAATAGATGTAAGGAAAGGAAAACAGTTTTTTCATGATTTGTAAATTTGGGATGAAGGAAAATAGGGTTAAAAGATAATTGTATTTTTATAGCAGCTAACGTTTTATTAAACGTTATAGCACTATTTTTTAGAGGAATATTGGTAGAAGCATTTAAATGTCGAGTAGAAAATGAAAGATACAATAAATTACACATCTTGTCAAATGAAATTTATGCACTTTTACTTAAATAGCTAAATGTTATTAGCATTTATATAAAGAACACAGCTAGGGTTAGAAAAAAAAAGGAAACCCTTTTGCCAGACAATAAAATGGCAATTGAGCCAATATCTTAGCCTAAGCGTCAATACAAAGTCACAAATAAGGGAGAGGGCTTATATAGCACTATCAACAAAGTAAAAACAAAACGAAAATACGTATATTTCATGCAGGCAGTAATTCCCAATTATTTAGGTTTGTTAGCACTAGCACCAATGATACCTCTATTAAACATACAATCGGTTACCAAAACCTACAACCAAACACGGGCGGTCGATAATATTAGCTTATCCGTACCCGAGCAAACTATTTTTGGTTTACTAGGACCTAATGGCGCAGGTAAAACTACGCTTATTAGGATGATAACCAGTATTTTATACCAAGACGAAGGAAGCAT
The DNA here is from genome assembly GCA_020630215.1 of Bacteroidota bacterium. Taxonomy (GTDB): domain Bacteria; phylum Bacteroidota; class Bacteroidia; order Chitinophagales; family UBA2359; genus JAHDBT01. The sequence continues at coordinate 2,801 of JAHDBT010000050.1, read as the reverse complement.
TACTTTAGCAGGAATACCCGATAATACACAGCGAAACCAGTACATTGGCTATATGCCCGAAGAACGGGGCTTGTACCGAAAAATGCGAGTAGGCGAACACCTCTTATACCTAGCACAACTAAAAAGTTTGAGCCGCAAGCAAGCCAAACAAAAAATGGACGAGTGGTTCACCAAGTTCGATATACAAGATTGGCGCAATAAACAAATTGGCGAACTCTCTAAAGGAATGCAGCAAAAAATACAGTTTATTGCCACCGTTATTCACGACCCCAAACTCATCATCCTAGACGAACCCTTTTCGGGACTCGACCCCATCAACACGCATTTAATTCAAGACGAAATTTTTAACCTAAAGCAAAAAGGCGCAACCATTTTATTTTCTACCCACCGTATGGAACAAGTAGAAGAAATATGCGAGCAAATTGCACTTATTAACAATGGCAAAATATTGCTGCAAGGCAAAGTACAAGACCTTAAAAACCGCTTTAAAAATAACGAATTTAGCCTAGTATATTCGGGTAACTTACCCCAAATTCCGCAATACATTTTTACCATCAAACAGCAAAATCACCAATCCATTATACTACAATTGCGAGAAGGTTATACAGCTAATGATGTACTCAACTACTTTTTACAAGAAAACATCACCATACACTCCTTCAACGAAATACTACCATCACTCAATCAAATTTTTATTAGCCAAGTAAACAATGGCAAAGTTGTAAAAGAACCCGTTGTTGGGTAGGAGGCACATCATATTTAGACGGTTTTGTGTCACGCTATTAATACAACGATAGTTTAACTAAAATTGCTTAAAAGTCTGAGTTATAAGTATTTAAGGCGAATGTTATAGGAACTCCATCTTCCCCCAAAAAAAAAGCTAAACCTACATCAATGAACAAAATTTTTCTCATCGTAAAACGAGAATACATTACTAGGGTAAAAAAGAAATCGTTTATTATTACCACCCTACTTGTACCCCTAAGTTTTGTGGCAATGGTGGCCATACAGTTTCTTTTACTAGCAGTTAGCAGCGGCGACACCATGCGTATTGCCGTAGTAGACGATACGGGAAAATATGTAAAAACCATTAAAGATACCGAAGGCACTTATTTTATTAAAAGCAACAGCAGCCTAGCAAGCTTGCGGCAAACCTACGAGCAAAAAGGCTTTGATGGCATCTTATACATCCCTCCTTTAGATGTAGACAATCCCAATGGCGTAAAATACATTTCCGATAATTTACTCGGCCTTTCCCTAGAAGCACATATTAAGCGAGAACTCAAAAGCGAAATACAAAAAGTGCGCTTGCAAAAAATGGGTGTAGACAGTAAAATGTATCGCAAAGCACAACAAGTAAATTTGCGGATAGAAAGCGAAACCATTACAGGCGGCTCCGTAGGGAGTACCGCCCTAGCAACAAGCATAGGTTTTGGGATGGGGATGCTGATGTACATTGTTATTTTTATTTACGGCAGTATGGTGATGAAAGGGGTAATGGAAGAAAAAACCAATCGCATTGTAGAAATCATGCTCTCATCGGTACGGCCCTTTCAATTAATGATAGGCAAAATACTAGGCATTGGCGGCGTAGGCTTAACCCAATTTTCGATATGGATAATCTTGCTCTTTGGATTGAACTTAATTATGAGCCTAGTTATTGGCGGCACTATGGACTTACCAAGTGCCAACCCTGCTGCTGCACAGGTAGATATGGAGGAAGCAAAAATGCTAATAGAAAAAATGATGGGTCAAATTCACGAACTCCCTATTGCCTTGCTCATTGTTGGATTTTTGTTTTACTTCTTAATGGGCTACGTGTTATACGCCGCCCTATTTGCCGGCCTAGGCGCAGCCATCAACGACGATAGCGATTCGCAAAGTTTAACCTTTCCCGTTTCTATTCCCGTTATTATTTCCGTATTTATTTTATCCGCCATTGTAGAACAACCCAATAGCGGATTGGCCTTTTGGTCCTCCTTAATACCGCTGTTTTCGCCTGTAATTATGCCCTTCCGCATTGCTTTTGGCGTACCTTTATGGGAGCTGCTACTCTCTATGGCCTTACTAATTGCAGGCGCATTATTTGCCGTATGGATAGCCGCCAAAATTTACAGAACAGGTATTTTAATGTATGGCAAAAAAGTTACTTTACGAGAAATCGCTAAATGGTTGGTAAGGAGTTAGGGGTTCCGTCCCTTAGTAGCAAGTCAAACAATTTATGATATTTGCTGCTATAAAACAATGCTATTTCTATTCGCTAGACAAAGCAAAATTCCCCTCCGCGGGAGGGGCGAGGGGAGGGTAAAACCTAGGGATATTAAACCTGCCCATAGTTTAAGTTTTGCCTACAAAATTAACATTTACTAAGGGCAACAACTATAATTTAACTACGTAAAGTCCTCCAAAAAATAATGGGTATTTTATACTGACCTTCCCCTCGCCCCTTCCAGAAGGGGAATAAAGGTCATTATTTTTTGGAGGACAATAGGCTTGCATAACTTATCAGAATTCACTTGACTTACTACTTAGTGTCAAAAAAAGCCGATTAAAAAGTGCCTAAAAAACAGATTTGTTAAAGGGGAATATTGGAACCTACAAATTAGGCATCAAATAAACTCAACCGCTATGAAACATTTATATCCTAGAACAAAACACGCTTGTTTACTACTACTATTAAATGCCATTTTATACTGCGGCAAGACAACCGCTACCGCCCAAAACATCTACACTTGGAGCAACAGCATAGGGCAACTTATTTACGACAATTGCGCTACCTGTCATCACAGCGGAGGCATTGC
>JAHDBT010000049.1 GCA_020630215.1 Bacteroidota bacterium | reverse complement strand
TGCAAAGTTGCTCAAATCGCCTAGTACATTATCTACGGTTACGGTGATGTCTACCGTGGTTGATGTGCCTGCGGCGATTGGACCTGCTAGGGTGATGACTGCATTGCCATCGGCTAGTGCCGTCCAATTGGCATCATTTAGGGTTAAGCCTGTTGGAAGGTAATCTATGATGTCTACATTGTAAGCATCGGTATTACCTTGGTTGAATACCGTAATGGTATAAGTTACGTCCTCTCCTATTGTTACAATGGAAGATTGTCCTGATGCTAGTTGTTTAATTAAAGCTAAATCGAAACATGCTGTTGCATTTACTTCAATTTCGTTAGAAACAGCATTACATCCACTCGCATCGGTTGCTATAGCGGTATAGCTACCTGTTTGTGTTGCGATAAAGGTATTACCTGTTCCTACCTGTGTGCCATTAAACGCCCATTGAACTACTGTGAAGGCACCTGTTATGCTTAATACAACACTTTCTCCATTACAGAAGGTTGGTTCGCCTAAAGCTTCAATAGTAGGAAAGGTTGGTTCGTTTACAGCAATTGTTACTGCTTCCGAAGTTCCTTCACAAGCATTGTTGTCGCTTACATAAACGGTATAATCTCCTGCATCGGTAGCGGCATAAGTACTCATGGTAGCTCCTGCAATGGCAACACCATTTAAGTACCATTGTACGGTACTATAAGATCCTGTCACAGATAAGTTGGTACTACCGCCATCACAAATGGTTGGTTCGCCTAGCAATACAACACTTGGCGTTGCGGAAGGGCTGCTGCTAACGGTTAAAGCAGGAGAAAGTCCTGTACATCCATCTAGGGTAGTTACTTCCACTCTATAAGTTCCGTCGATTGTTGCTTCGTAAATATTAAAAACAGCTCCCGAAATTAGTGCGCTATTTAAATACCATTGATAAGTTGCATAACCTGTTGTTGCTACTAAGGTAACATTTCCACCTTCACAGAAATTACCCTCGCCTTCTAAGCTAATAACTGGCACTGGATTAGACTGCGTGTTAATGTTTATGTTGTTAGAAACGCCTGTACATCCACTCGCATTGGTAACAGATACCGAGTAGGTTCCTGTTGCACTTGCGGTATAGGTATTACTTGCACCTGATTGTACTTGCATAGTGCCTTCGTACCAATCGTAATTCGCATAACCTGCTGTTGCGGTTAATACGTTTGCCCCACCTTCACAAATAGGTTCGTTGCTGTTGGCACTAATTAATGGACTTAATGATGGACTTGTGGTAATGCTGATGGTATTAGAAATTGCTTCACATCCATTTGCATCCTCCACAACCACGCTGTACGTACCTGCTTGTGTAGCAGTAAACGTATTTCCTGCGCCTACTTGTGCGCCATTCATCATCCATACAATAGACGTATAAGTAGCTGATGTACCTACGGTCAAATCAACACTTGACCCTTCACATAAGGCGGCATCTCCTAATACTTCTATAACTGGTGTTTCTAGTTCAAAAATATTAACCGTCATCGCATCCGATGTGCCTTCACAGGCATCGTTATCGTTTACATAAACGGTATAGTCGCCTGCTTGTGTGGCTAGGTAAACTGCACCTACTGCACCTGGAATTAGGTTGCCATCTAAGTACCACTGTACCGATGTGTAGGCTCCTGCAACGGTTAATAACACATCGCCATCATTACAAATATTCACCTCTCCTAAAGCCAAAATTTCTGGCATAGCAGAAGGACTAATACTTACCTCTAATGCTTCCGAAACACCTTCACAACCATCGGCGGTTGTTACTTCTACGGTATACGTACCATCGGCGGTAGCGGTATAAGTGTTAGTCGTTTCGCCTGTAATAGCGGTTCCGTTTAAGAACCATTGGTAAGCAGCAAAATTGGTACTAGCGGTTAGGTTAATTTCGCCGCCTTCACAGAAAGTGCCATTGCCTTCTAAGCTAATGCTTGGCGATGGGTTTTCTTGTACTTCGATAGAGATAGACTCGGAGGTGTTGGTACAACCATTGGAATCGGTTACTACTACGGAATAGATACCTGCTACACTTGCATTGTACGTATTACTACTACTCGACTGAACGGTGTTGCCACCTAATAGCCATTCGTAGTTAGCAAAACCAGCAGAAGCGGTTAAGAGTGTTGTAGCTCCTTCACAAACAGGAGTTGTGCTTGCTGCCTCTAGGCTTGGGTTAGGTAATGGGTTCATAATTACGTTTAATACCGCCGAGGTGCTTTCGCAGTCGTTGGTATTGGTAACAATTACGGTGTAATTACCTGCTTGTGTAGCGGTGTAAGTAGTTGCCGTACCTGCTTGAACTTGTATGCCGTTAAGCATCCAAACAACTTGGTCGTAAACGCCATTTACTATTAGTTCCAGGTCTCCTCCATCACATAAAACAGTGTTTCCTTGTGGATTAATAACTGGTGTTTCTAATTCAAATAAGCTAACCGTTAGTGTTGCTGACACGCCTTCACAGCCATTATTATCGTTTACATAAACGGTATAATCGCCTGCCTGTGTAGCAATATAAGCCGAAGAGTTGGCTTCTGGAATTGGATTGCCATTTAAGTTCCATTGTATGGTACTGTAGCTACCTACTACTGATAAAACAACCTCATCGCCTTCGCAAATTACGGGTTCGTTTAAGGCAGATATACTTGGCATCGCTGATGGATTGACCTCAATGCTTACGGCTTCTGAAATGCCACTACATCCGGTATTAGAAGTTACTTCTACACTATAAATACCATCGCTTGTTGCCGTGTAGGTATTAGCAGCGGCACTAGGAATTGGGTTTCCGTTTAGGAACCATTGGTAAGCGGCAAAACCTGTACTAGCCGTTAAGTCAACATCACCTCCATCACAGAAAGTTTCTTCTCCACTAAGGGTAATGCTTGGTGTTGGAATTGGTTCGATGCTTATTTCTACTTGTGCGCTTGTAGCTTCACATTCCTTGTTATCTATTATTTCTACGGTGTAGAATCCACTAGTAGTAGCTGCATATTGATTGTTGCTGCCTGTTTGTACTAGGGTAACCCCATTTAAGTAGAAATTGTAATTGGCATAGCCAGGAGTTGCGGCTATGGTTACGGCATCGCCTTCACAAGCTGTTGCTGCTCCTACTACTTGTAACTCTGGTGTAGGTGTTGGGCTAACGGTAACAGGAATGGCAATTGTTGCGCCTTCACAACCATTGGCATCTGTTATTTCTAGGTGATAAGTACCTGTAGTAGTTACCGTTAAAATGCCTGTAGTTGCCCCTGAAATAGCTGTACCATTTAAGAACCATTGATAGGTTGAATAAGCGGCAGTAGCAGATAGGACAATCTCTTCTCCTTCACAAAAGGTGGTAGTACCATTGTATTGGATATTAGGTACTGGCGTTGGATTTACTGAAATAGTTACTGCTACAGCAGTATTTCCACAACCTCTATCATCAGTAACAACTACACTGTAATCGCCAGCAATATTTGCGGTATATACATTAGCAGCTCCAGATTGTACCAGCACCGTTCCTCTGTACCAATCGTAGTTAAAATAACCACTTGTTGCTGTTAAGTCAATCTCTTCTCCTTGGCAAAGTGATAGGTCATCGCCTACCTCTATATCAACTTCGGGAGTAGGGTTAACTACTACTACTACCTCTGCCGAAGTACCTTCACAACCATTATTATCGTTTACGTAAACGGTATAAATACCTGCTTCGTCTACAAATAAAATGTTGGCAACAGCGCCTGGTATTGGTGAGTCATCTTGGTACCATTGGATAGTTGAATAAGCTCCTGCTACGGTTAGCATTACTTCTTCTCCTTCGCAGAAATTAACATCTCTGTTAGGAACTACTACAGGTATTGTCGTAGGATTAACGACTATCTCTACCGATTCTGCTTCTGTAGAACAGCCATAGCTGTTCGTAACAATTACGGTGTAAATACCACTTTGTGTAGCAGTAAAAGTATTGCCCGAAGCGGTAGATAACAACTGTCCATTGAAGTACCACTCATAAGTTGTCATACCTGATTCGGTTATTAAAGTAACTTCACCACCTTCACAGAATACGCCACTACCTTCTAGTGAAATAACGGGTGCAGGGTTTTCGTAAATGCTGATTACGATTGGGTCAGATTCGTCTTGACAACCTTTGTTGGAGGTTGCTACTACGGTATATACGCCACTTTGAAGTGCCACATAAGTATTTAAGCTGCCTGATTGTACCAATACTGAACCGTTTAAGAACCAATCGTAATTGGCATAACTTGTTGATGCGGTAATTAAAATTGATTCGCCTTCGCAAGCCTCGTTTTCAGGTGCAATTAAAGCGGGTGTTGGTAATGGATTTACAATGACTTCTACCGTTTCAGTAGCGGTACAGCCGTTTGTATCTGTTACGGTTACGCTGTAGGTAGTACTAGTTGTTGGGCTGGCTATTGGATTGGCACAGTTGTTACAAGATAAAGTACCATTGCTAGGCATCCATACATAAGTTGCCATACCTGATACGGCACTTAAATTACTGCTTTCGCCCTCACAAATTTCGGGAGCAGTTGCGGATAAGCTAGGAATTGGTAATTCATTGATGCTTACGGAAACGGCTGCTGAAGTAGCACCACATTCGTTCACATCGGTTACTACAACGGTGTAGTAGCCAGACTGTGTAGCGAGGTGTGTATTACTAGCACCCGCTTGTACTAATACTGCACCATCTAAGTACCAATCGTAGTTGCTCATACCTGTGGTTGCTTCTAGTAAAACCCCTTCGGTATCGGCACAAGCCTCGAAGCTGCCACCTACTGCATTGATGCTTGGTTCTGGTAATGGATTTACGGTGATGGTTACCTCTGCAGAAGTTCCTTCACAGCCATTGTTATCGTTTACATAAACGCTGTAATTACCTGATTGGGTTACGACTAATAAACTCGTATTAGCTCCTGAGATTAAGTTGCCACTTTCGTACCATTCAATAATAGGATAAGTACCACTTACGGATAAAATCACATCCTCCCCTTCACAGAAAGTATCTGGCCCAGATAAATCAATTACTGGATTTGGTAATGGGTCGATGGTGATGGTAACGGTATTAGACGTGCCTACACATCCATTTGCATCGCTTACAATTACGTAGAAGTCGCCTTCCACATCATCTACAACTCCTCCATTAGAAGTACCTGCATAATATAAAACGCCGTTGATATACCATTCGTAATTATCAAAGCCAGGTGTTGCCTCTATGTAAGTGCTTCCTCCATCACAGAAGGTTTCAGGTCCATCTATGGTAACAATTGGTTCTGGATTTTCGTGGATGGTAATTGCTGCTACTTCGGATGTATTTACACAGCCGTTTATATCGGTAATAATTACCGTGTAAGTGCCACTTTGAGTAACAGTAAAAATATGTGCGCTACCTGATTGTACTAGGATAGCACCATTGTACCATTCGTAGAAACTGTATCCAGCTGTTGCTGTTAAAATAATTTCTTCTCCTGCACAAGCTTCCTCTCCTGAAATTTCTATTTCATTTCTAGGTAATGGATTTACGGTTACGGATACGCTTGTTGTACCTGTACAGCCATTGTCATCGGTAACGGTTAGGTTGTAAGTTGTTATGCCTACTGCTGGTGTTGCTAATGGACTGGCACAATTTACACAACTTAATGTTGCGCTAGGTGACCATACATAACCTGCCATTCCTGCTTCCGTTATTAAGGTAGTTGATTCGCCTTCACAAATCGCATCTGCCTCTGCAGTAGCAGTTGGTGCTGGATTATCGTTAATAAATATTTCTAGCACATTTGATACACCCGAACATTTATTCGCATCGGTTACCGATACGGTGTATAGACCTGTTTGGGTAGCGGTAAAGGTATTATTAGCACCTGCTTGTACTAGTACCGAACCATCTCTGTACCATTCGTAGTAGCTGTATCCGCTAGTAGCTGTTATATCTACAAAACCTATATTCGCACAAGCTTCTAGGCTACTGCCTTCTGCCTCAATACTAGGTTGTGGATTGGGATTTACGGTAATAGTTACTGCATCAGAAGTGCCTTCACATCCGTTGTTATCGTTTACATAAACGGTATAATTGCCAGATTGTGAAGCGACTAAAACATTAGACGTTGCACCTGGAATAATTCCTCCGTTTAAGTACCATTGGAATACGGCATAAGTACCACTGATAGACAATACCGTTTCGCCGCCTACACAGAAGGTGTCATCGCCATTGAGTACAATACTAGGCATTGCTACTGGATTAACAATTACTTCATATTCTATTGAGGTGCCTACACAGCCGTTGGTATCGGTAACAATTACGCTGTACATACCTGCGGTTGAGGCTGTATGTACATTGCTATTGGTTCCTATAGGAATACCGTTTTGGTACCATTGGTAATTGGCAAAACCTGCATCTGCTGTTAAAGTTACATTTCCTCCTTCACAGAAAGTATCTGGTCCTTCGAGCATTACTACTGGTTCAGGGTTTTCATAAACGATAATTTCTACTTCGGCAGTTTCGGTAGTACAGCCCTTGCTATTGGTAACGATTGCCGTGTAAATTCCAGATTGTGTGGCAGTGTAAGTGTTAGCAGTACCTGATTGAATAAGGGTAATGCCATTTAAGTAAAAATCATATTGTATATAACCACTATTAATGGTAATCTCTGTGCTTTTTCCATCACAGAAAGCATCTGGACCTTCTATTGATATGCTTGGTTCTGGATTTTGGTAAACAGTTACTTCTAATGGTACTGATATATTGGCACATCCATTGTCATCGGTTACCTCTACATGGTAGGTACCTGATGTGGTAGCGGTGTAAGAACTATTGGTTTCACCAGAAATAGCGACTCCGTTTTGATACCATTGGTAGCCATTAAAACCAGCAGTTACAGACAAAGTGGTTTCGCCACCATCACAGAACATTAAAGCATCATCTGCTTGTATACCTGGATTTGGCAACTCGTTAATGATGATGGTTATTGGATTAGTAGTAGAAGCACATCCATCTGCCGAAGTAACTACTACTGAGTAGTTGCCTGATATGATGGCATTATAGGTATTGCTAGTACCCGATTGCACTAAGACTAATCCATTGTGATACCAATCGTAGTTGGCGTATCCTGCGGTTACGGTTAAATCAACGCCATTTCCATCTTCACAAACTGCCGTTGTTCCTTCTGGCATTAAGCTAACTTCTGGTAATGGGTATACGGTAATGGTAATGGCAGCTGATGTGCCTTCGCAACCATTGTTATCGTTTACATAAATGGTATAATCTCCAGGTTGTGCAACATTTAAAGTACTAGCGGTTGCGCCTGAAATGGCTGTTCCGTTTAAGTACCATTGGTAGGTAGCGTAAGTGCCACTAATGGTTAGGGTAGTTGATTCGCCATCACAAAAAGCAGTTGGTCCGTTTACTACTATGCTAGGCATTGCAGTAGGATTAACCACTACTTCAAATTCTGCGGAAGTTCCTACACATTCATTTACATCGGTTACTACTACATAAAAAGTACCTGATGTAGTAGCAATATGTGTATTACTATTTGCACCTACTGGGTTTCCATTTTGGTACCATTGGTAATTGGCAAAGCCTGCATCGGCTAATAAGGTAACATCGCCACCATCACAGAAGGTATCTGGTCCGTTTAAGGTAACCATTGGTTCTGGGTTTGGATTTACGGTAATTTCTACTTCCGCCGATTCGGTTGTACAACCGTTGGCATCGGTTACAATTACGGTATAAGTGCCCGTTTGTGTAGCAGTATAAGTATTAGCCGTACCCGATTGAATTAAGGTAATGCCGTTTAGGTAAAAATCGTATTGATTGTAGCCCGTGTTAGCGGTAATGGTTGCACTACCTCCATCACAAAAAGACGTTTCTCCTTCTGCTGATAAGGTTGGTGTTGGATTTGGATTAACGACTACTACTAATGGTAAAGAAACATTTGTACAGCCATTAGCATCGGTTACTTCTACGTGGTAAGTTCCCGAAGTTGTTGCCGTATAAGCACTATTGGTTGCTCCTGAAATAGCCGTTCCATTTTGATACCATTGGTAGCCGCTGAAACCCGCTGTTACGGATAAGGTTGTTTCGCCGCCATCACAGAAGGTTAAAGCATCATCTGCTTGTATACCAGGGTTTGGCAACTCGTTAATGGTGATGGTAATAGGATTAGATGTAGAAGCACATCCATTGGTAGAGGTCACAACTACGGAGTAATCGCCAGAAGTGCTTGCGTTGTAAGTATTGCTTGCACCAGATTGTACAAGTACAATTCCGTTGCGATACCAATCGTAATTGGCATAACCAGCGGTTACGGTTAAATCAACGCCTTCTCCATCTATACAAACGGCTGTTTCGCCTTCCGCTGCTAGGTCAATTTCTGGTAATGGATATACAGTAATAGTGATGGCATCTGATGTACCTTCACAACCATTGTTATCGTTTACATAAACCGTATAATCGCCTGCTTGTGTAGCATTTAATACGCTAGAGGTTGCCCCTGCAATCACACTTCCGTTTAAGTACCATTGATAGATGACATAGCCTCCACTAACCGTTAGTAAAGTTGATTCATCTTCACAGAAAGCAGTTGGCCCGTTTACTACAATACTAGGTATGGCAGTAGGATTAACAACAACCTCCAATTCTGCTGCGACAGCCGAACATCCGTTGGCATCGGTTACTAGTACATAGTAAGTACCAGAAACTGTTGCGATATAGGTATTAGTATTTGTAGCAACTGGGTTTCCATTTTGGTACCATTGATAAGTCGTAAAGCCAGCATCCGCAGTTAAGGTTACCTCTCCTCCATCGCAGAAAGTATTTGTTCCATCCAATGTGATGGTTGGTTCTGGATTTGGATTTACGGTAATTTCTACTTCTGCCGATTCGGTAGCACAACCGTTGGCATTGGTTACAATTACGGTATAAACACCTGATTGTGTAGCGGTATAAACATTAGAGATGCCCGATTGAACTGGAGTTGTTCCGTTTAGGTAAAAATCGTATTGGCTAAAACCAGTATTAGCAACAATGCTTATACTACCTCCATCACAGAAAGTTGTTTCGCCTGCTGCGGATAAGGTTGGTGCAGGATTTTCGTAAACAGTTACTACTAGTGGTAAGGATACATTGCTACATCCATTGGCATCGGTAACTTCTACGTGGTAAGTTCCCGAAGTTGTTGCGGTATAAGCACTATTGGTTGCTCCTGAAATTGCCAAGCCATTTTGGTACCATTGGTAGCCACTAAAACCTGCTGTTACTGATAAAGTTGTTTCGCCACCATCACAGAAGGTTAAAGCGTCGTTTGCTTGTATACCAGGATTTGGCAGTTCGTTGATGGTAATGGTAATAGGATTAGACGTAGTGGTACATCCATTGGCAGAAGTTACAATTACGGAATAATCGCCAGAGGTTGTTGCGGTATACATATTGCTTGCGCTCGATTGTACGAGTACAATTCCGTTGCGATACCAATCGTAGTTGGCATAGCCAGCGGTAACGGTTAAACTAACACCTTTCTCCTCTTCACAAATGGCTGTTTCGCCTGTTGCTGTTAAGTTAATTTCTGGTAATGGGTATATGGTAATGGTAATGGCAACTGATGTGCCTTCACAACCATTGTTATCGTTTACATAAACCGTGTAATTACCTGCTTGTGTAACATTTAATACGCTAGAAGTTGCCCCTGCAATTACATTTCCGTTTAAAGACCATTGGTAAACAGCATAGTTACCACTTACGGTTAGTAGCGTTGATTCGCCCGCACAAAAAGCAGTAGGTCCGTTTACCACAATACTAGGTACGGCGGTAGGATTAACAACTACCTCCAACTCTGCTGCGACAGCCGAACATCCATTGGCATCGGTTACTACTACATAATACGTTCCTGATGTAGTTGCGGTATAGGAGTTGCTATTGGTACCAACTGGATTTCCATTTAGATACCATTGGTAAGTTGTAAATCCAGCATCGGCAGTTAAGGTTACCTCTCCTCCATCACAGAAAGTATTTGTTCCATCAAGTATAATGACTGGTTCTGGATTTGGATTTACCGTAATTTCTACTTCCGAAGATTCGGTAGTACAACCGTTGGCATTGGTTACTATTACGGTATAAACACCTGTTTGTGTGGCGGTATAAGTATTTGCAATACCTGATTGAATTAGGGTAATGCCGTTTAAGTAAAAATCGTATTGGCTAAAGCCTGTGTTAGCAGTAATAGTTGTGTTGCCACCATCACAGAAAGCCGTTTCGCCTTCTGTTGATAAGGTTGGCGATGGATTTTCGTGTACGACCACTACTAGTGGTAAGGATACATTGCTACATCCATTGGCATCGGTAACTTCTACGTGGTAAGTTCCCGATGTAGTTGCGGTATAAGCACTATTTGTTGCTCCTGAAATGGCGGTTCCGTTTTGGTACCATTGGTAACCGCTGAAACCTGCTGTTACCGATAAAGTAGTTTCGCCACCATCACAAAAAGTTAAAGCATCATCGGCTTGTATGCCAGGATTTGGTAGTTCGTTAATGGTAACGGTAATAGGATTAGAGGTAGCAGCACAGCCATCGGTAGAGGTAACTACTACGGAGTAATCGCCAGAAGTTGTAGCCGTATAAGTATTACTTGTTCCTGATTGTACGAGTACAATGCCATTGCGATACCATTGGTAGTTGGCAAAGCCTGCAGTAACGGTTAAATCAACGCCCTCCTCATCTACACAAATGGTGGTTTCGCCTGCTGCTGTTAAGCTAATTTCTGGTATTGGATATACGGTAATGGTAATAGCGGCAGAAGTACCTTCACAACCATTGTTATCGTTTACATAAACGGTATAATTGCCTGCTTGCGTAACATTTAATACACTAGAAGTTGCACCTGCAATTGCAGTTCCGTTTAAGAACCATTGGTAAACGGCATAATTACCACTTACGGTTAGCAGCGTTGATTCGCCTTCACAAAAAGCAGCGGGTCCGTTTACTACAATACTAGGTATTGCAGTAGGATTAACCGTTATTTCTAGCTCGGTAGCCGTAGCTGTACATCCATTGGCATCCGTTACTACTACATAGTAGGTACCCGATGTGGTTGCAATATGGGTATTGCTATTGGTACCAACTGTATTTCCATTTTGGTACCACTGGTAAGTGGCAAATCCTGCATCGGCAGTTAAGGTAACATCTCCTCCATCGCAGAAGGTATTGCCTCCATCAAGTGTAATGTTTGGTTCTGGATTTGGATTTACGGTAATCTCCACGTCCTTAGATTCGGTCGTACAGCCATTGGCATTTGTTACAATTACGGTATACGTTCCTGTTTGTGTGGCCGTATAAACATGACTAGTACCAGATTGAACTGGTGTTGTTCCGTTTAAGTAAAAATCGTATTGACTGAAACCTGTATTTGCGATAACATTTGCGCTGCCGCCATCACAGAAAGTTGTTTCGCCTTCTACAGATAAGTTAGGTTCTGGATTTTCGTAAACGGTTACTACTAGTGGTAAAGATGCGGCACTACACATGTTGGCATCGGTTACTACTACGTGGTAAGTACCTGATGTAGTTGCTGTATATGCGCTACTAGTAGCTCCTGCAATAATTACATTGTTTCGGTACCATTGGTAGCCACTAAATCCTGATGTTACGGATAAGGTTGTTTCGTCTCCTTCACAGAAAGTGAGGGCATCGTCGGCTTGTATACCTGGTGTTGGTAGTTCGTTAATAATTACCGTAACAGGTTCTGGCATTGAACCACAACTACTAGAACTACTTACTACTACGGAGTAATCGCCAGATACGGTAACGTTGTAGGTATTACTAGCACCTGTTTGCACTAAAACAATTCCGTTGCGATACCATTCGTAGTTGGCATAGCCTGCGGTTGCGGTTAGGGTTACGCCTGTTCCATCCTCACAAGTTTCGATGGTGCCTTCTGGGCTAAGGGTAACAGTTGGATCTGGATTTACGGTAAATACTACCGAAGCGGTATCTGTACATCCGTTGGTATCTGTAAATACGGCAAAGAAATCGTCTGCATTGCCAGCCATTACGCTACTAGGATTGGTAATTACATTATTAGCGGGTGGATTTTCGAACCAAGTAAAGCTACCTGCTTGTGTCGTCATGCTTGGTTGGTAGGTGGTTAAATCTACGTTTTGTGCATCTCCATCACAAAAAACATCTGTTGTATTGTTGATACTTGGTTTAGGGAACATGCTTACTTCTACTACATTAGAACTGGTTTGGCATACGTCTGTATTATCTTGGTATTCGACCATATAGAAACCAGGGGCAGTTACATAAAACACGTTACTAGCACCACCTTGTACGGGTACAGAATTGCCGCCTAACATTTGAGAAAACACATACAAATCGTATCCGTTTGGTCCCGTTAATGGGAAGGCACTGCCTTCGCAAAAATCGCCAGAAGTAAGGCTAAATTCTGTTGAAGGATTTTCGACAAATACTTGCCAATTTGCAGTTGTTGTACATGCTTCTGCTCCTTCGCCTAGTGTTAGGGTAATGGTATATTCTGTACTTATGGTAGGTTCACAAATTTCTGGTGCTGGCGAAGTTGGGTCGTCTAAGAAATCGGTAGGCGACCATTGGATGCCAACGTTTCCTAACCACGATTCAGGGAATTCTAAATCTAAGTATTGGCAGCTATTGCTACACATGGTTACATCTTCAAAAGGTCCTATTTCAAAGTTTTCGATGGTGTAAATTTGTGCGGCGTACTCTTTGGTACAACTTCCTTGTGTATTAGTGAACGATAATATTACGGGACTATTTACGCCATATCCATCTGCTAAGGCAAATACGGCTGTACCGTTGATTATGGTTAAAGTACCTCCAGCAAGCGGATCGATATCGAACATGCTTTCGGTTACATTGTTACAAACTTCCATGCTTAAGTTTTCGCCAGGGCAAAGGGTTTGTTTATCGCCTAAGCTGGCAAAAAACTCAGGAGCAAACTCGTTGAAAGGAAAAACTTGCACATCACAAACACAGTCAGTATCTTGTGCTATTTGTACTAGTACTGGACAAGAAATACTTTCGGGAATGGTTAATGTACCTGTTTCTGTAGTAGCTGTGCCAGTAGCAAGATTAACACTATGACTAGCCGTTGCTAAAACCGTATCGTAGCTATCTACTTGTCCATTGGAGTCAACATCTCTAATAATATCAATGGTAACGCTGCTGTTAAAGGCAGGGCCAGGATTACTTAAATCTATGGTGTAATTAAAGGTTACATTTTCGGGGTCTTCGTCGCATTGTGTGGTTAGCGTTACGTCGTCTATATTAAGCGGTGGTAAAAATTCGATAGGTACAATTGGGCTTACGCTGTTCAGTACATTTACGCCACAATCAATTCCTAGTTCGCTACAGCCTTTATCGGCAAGGTAGGAACTAATTTCTACGCCTAATTCTCCGAAGCCACAACTTACGCCTGCTGCTAGTCCTAGTTCTAAATTGAAGCTAAAAAACTCACCAGGTCCAATGCCATCTGGCACGTCCATACAAATTTCGGTGGAACCACCATTTATGGTTTCGGTAGGATTACCTGCAAAACCAGCAGGTGCACTATAACCAACAGAACCTGGTGTATAAAGCAAATCGCCATTAGGGATGTTCATACACATGCGAGACTCTTGTGTTTCGCCAGTTGGCGCAATATTTAATACCGTAACAGATAAATTGGTTGTGTTTCCACAATTTAAAGCCCCTACATCGAAGGTAGTTAGCAGTTGTGCATAATTTGCTGGATTTGCTCCTTCTACAATAATAGGACTGCTTTCGATAATACCAGTAGTGATGGTTTGCTCACATGGGTCGGAAGCGTTAGATAGGAAACGGATAGGTGTACCAGATACAAATTCCTCGCAATTGGTTACGGCTCTAAAATGGATTACAAATTTATTTTCGTCGGCTATATTATTAGCTGCGCTAGTACCTTCTAATCCGTTTTGGTGAATATCTAAAGAAAAATCTTGGTCATCTACATAATGAAAAGCGGTACCATAGGCATTATTGGCCGAAGGTTGTGGTACTGGATCGGGTATAGGCATTAATGGTCCAAAGGTAGTTAAACCACCTGGCGACTGAAATTGCCAGCTATTGGGTACAAAAGTAAGTCCTGCTGGAAACCACCACTGGGTTGCAATATTAAGCAATAAGGCTGGTCGTACATTTTTAACACGAATGGCAAAATCAATCGTATCACACAAACCAATTTCTCCAGTAGTTTCTAGATACCATTCTGCTTGAAACTCTGCTTCTTCTTTAATGTATTGGTAGCAAGATTCGGCACTATTACAAATTTCGCTTTCGGCAGATAATGCTGCTTGTTTAATGGGGTCGATACAGCCTGAAGTAGTAGATACACATACTTGGCTAGAGATATCTAATCCAACAGGACAGAATAATAATTCGGTTACAATTTGAATACTATAACATTCTTCAGGAGCTAAATCACTCATGGTTACTTGGTAAGTTGTTCCAGTAGGGTCGGTACTAACTTGTGTATAGGTTAAAGAGGTACCTCCTACATCTAAAACATCAATTAATTGTACCGTAGGTGGTAAGAAAATAGCTGTTGATACATTTTCGTGTGTAGCACCGCCTAAGCTGGCATCCCCTGCACAAATTGTGTAGGTATTTATTTCATTTTCATCTTCTAAATCTGCTAAGAAATTTTGAGAAATAGCTGGTAATAGTGGTGGAAAATCAGCAGAATTATTGGTGAAATTACTAGGCGTAATAAAGGAGTTAATTACCTGACGCGCTACGTGACCTGATGCTAAAGGATAAGGAATACATTTACCCCAATAGTAGCCACTTTCGTTATAAGTGCCATATAAAGCTGCGGGAATTACATTTTGGAAACTTCCTGCATAAGTATTGGGGTTAGAGCGTACCCAGATATTTGCTTTTAGGTTAGGTACATAGTTTTCGGCAAATTGTCCTTGTAAAATAAAATCTTCTACTACGATATCGTCGGGGCATAAGGCTCTTAAATCGTAGCTTAAATTCCAAGTACAGGCTTCGGGTCCACCAACGCCTAGCATTGGGAAGGGATCGTTAGGTTTATGAACTAGTGGATCTAAATCACAGTAATTACCTGTATCATCGGCTGGAAAAACGGCACTAGACCAGAAAGGAATATTCATGCCAACATACCAGTCGTCGTCATTAAAGCGGAGGCTGGCTAATTGGCTAGGGTCGGCGGCGGTACAACATACATTGGTGCCATCGGGGATACAGTTGAGGTTACCATAATTGGTATCTACATTTGCGCCTGGCACAATAGAAGTTGCACCTGCGGCATCGGTAATAACGGCATTGCCTAAATATACCAAATTACTAGGGAACTTAGGTTGTAAATACTCTACCGCCATATATGGACGATATTCGTTTTCGTACCAAGGAATAGAGGCATCAGGGTTTGCAGGGTCGAAAGGTGGTACGGCTGGCAATTGATTGCTTAGGCTAAAATCGTAGTCTACTGTTACATCACAATCGGTAACAGTTACCTCTCCGTTTACTGCTACGGGTCCGGGGTTATGGGTGTGAAAATACCCTACGGTTCTACAGCTACCTGCTACCGATACATTTTTACAAGTTTCGGTTTCGGTATATACATTCATACGAGGATCAATGAAATTACCTTTATTACCTGCGGCTGTAGGGCTGGCAAAAGGGTTATGGAAAACAGGTACTTCTACATCAATATAAAACTTATCGCCATCTTCTACTGGAAATTGTTGCATAAACTCGGTATGGCAGTTATTAGCATGTTGTGTACTACCTGCACTTGAGGAGCTTCCTGTTTGCGGGCAGTTTTCTTGTTTTTGGAAGTAAGCGATTAAACGCACATATCCATCGTAAGTATCGCTACTAGAACCTGCATGGTCATAGTTAGCGGCAGAAGCGATTGGATAATCAGGATTGATATTGGGGTCGTTGCAGCTTCTATAATTTTCGTTGGCATAAGCTTGGTTAGGATTGCCATCAGATCCCATATTATCGAGACGAATAGATGGCCAATATACATTGTCTTTATTGGCATCATCGTAGGCTTGCATACAATCGGGGATGCCAATTTCGGTAATGGTTCCTGCGCTAATATCGTGAAAAAACCAGCCTTTAAAGCGAGTTTGTGTTACATCTAAGCGTCCTTGTGCATAATGGTCACGTTGATAGATGGTAAAGTTCCAGTAACGTTCGGCATTGTGTAGTACTTCTGCATTTTTAATTTCGAAGGCGGCACGGTAAAATAACGTATCGCCAGGTATTAAGCGTTTGGTATCAATAAGTGGTACATCAGCACCTGTTAAAGGTTGCGTCATTGCTTTATCGGCATAACCATAATTTTTACGATACAAGGTATCAATACTAGCTCTAATGCTACAATCGCAGCCAGCACCTTGCCAAATTACCCAACTCAGTACACTTTCGCAGCTTCTAACAATTTCGCAGCCGCCACCACAAGAATCACATTCTTCTACTATGGTGTAAGATACCGACATATAATCACTAGGAGTGCAAAAACCTTCGAACTCCAAATTAAAATAATAATCGTTGGTACTTGCACTAGCATCACCCATAGGAATGGTAATGAGTAAGCCTTCGTAGTTAGGTAATTGTACAGACGTAACGCCAGGTACTGCAACAGGTGCTGCCCCATCTGGGCTATAAGTAGCCGACCCTGCTTCATAACGGATGTGATCCATACGTTGGCCATTGGCTTGTACTAATACTTGTAAATATATATCAGCGTTAGGCGTACAAGGTGCAATATTTTCGAAACCATAATCGTAGCTAAATTCAAATCCATTTACACTAGGTTTCCATACATTGGGGTCGGTATCAATATTTTCTGTTACAAAAATACCATTTCGGTCGATGTCGTCATTGGCATCCCATGCTGTTTGTCCGTAAGAAAAGTTTACAGGATCGATGGTTACTATATCTTGCAAATCTTGCCCACAATTATAAATACCATTTACTTCTACTTTATTTAAACTACAAGCCACACCTGCACAACTGCTATTATCTACCGAACAAACTAAAGCTAGTTCTACGGTTAACACAATTTGCTGGTCGCCTGGTAAATCGTCAAAAGCTAAATCGCCATCAATATCTTCTAGTCCAATTCCTGCTCCATCTATGTTGGTGGTTAGCTGTGTAAAATCTACACTAGCCGTTCCATTAGTTACACTCCATACCGCAGCGGGCAAAGAAATACCATCAATTTTCACATCAGATAAAACCGTGTTGGCAGTTTCACAAGCTTCAAATTTAACGAGTAAATCTGTCCATAAACCTCCGTCGGGGTCTGTAGTTTCACTATTGATGGTAAAGTCGTAGGAAATAGGTGTATCACAAAATGCCCCTGGTGAGACTTCTCCTGACTCGACTTCTGGGTCTGCGCCAAAATCGGGGGTAAAGGTAACCGCCCCATTGGTAGCACCCATGCTACATATTTTATCCCCACAACCATATTCTGCTTCATAATCAAAAAACACATCTGAGGGTTCGATACAACCTTGTGTGGTGTAACATACTTTCACGAGTACGTCCTCACCTTCATCAAAATAGCCATTATTAAAAAAGGAAGCATCAACGGTAGCTGCTACTTGTTGCGTAGTTGGGTCGTAAACATAAGGTACTGCTGTACCTCCAATACTTAGTTCGGTTAGATTGAGGGTGTTGGTCAAATCTATACCATTAATGTAAAACTGCATTTCGGTTACATAGGCTGCAATTCCATCTTGGGTGATGGGTACATATTGGCAATCTTCTTCGGTAAAGGAAGGAGGAAATACCGTTGCATGTGCAGTAGTACCATTGGCTAAGGTAGGAGTATATACATTTAACACTGCTTTTCTAATATGAGAGGTATAATCGCCTATTGGATCAAAATCGTGTTCACAATTATAAAAGCTGCCATTGGTATCTTGATAAATGTATGTGATGGTTCCATTAATTTCGGCTAGGTTGCCTGCTACAAAATTACAACTGGCAGTAACACCAATATTAGCAACAAAAATTTGCCCATTTTCGAGTATTGGAATGGTAAATTTAGGTCGTTTAGGATCAGAAACATCTAGTTCAGAAATACTTGTTCCGTTAAAGTGAGCTTCCACAAAACCGCCATATTCTATGCCGCCTGTCATATCAAGCTCTAGTTCTAAGCCAACAATGTTTGTTTCTGCATTAGGAGAATAAATTAAAAAGGAGAGTGTATCAGCTTCTCCACAAACAACAATATCGGTGGTTTGTGGAAAATTAGGCACGGTTCTAAGGTCGAGAATTCTCATATCGACGGGGCATTGTGCGTTGGCTTGTTGTATAAAGCCTAGGAGCAGGCACAATGTACTAAAGGTGAAAAAAGTGCTTAACTTTGTATAGTACGAAGTCATGGTAAAAGATTTGATTAAGCAAGAAAAAATGGATTTAGCATTAATCTTGACAGAAATTATATTTTTTTATTAAATTTTATTTTACTTATCTATTTCCTAGCCTCCTCTTTTAAAGGAAGTAGAAATGTTACAGCGTTTATCGTATTGAGAACGTGTTAAAGATGTGTTGTTTAGTTGTGTAAAGGCATAGCAATTCCTGTCTGGTTATGACCAGATTTTTAAAATTGCAAAAGAAAAACATCAAAAATGATTATTACTAATTAGGAGAGCGTAGTTATTATAATAGGTAAAAGTAAATGGGAAACGATTTTCATTTCGGGATTCATTTAAATAGTTTTTTTGAAAAAAATGATTAATCGAATTTGGTTTGGTATCAGTTAGTATTTGGCAAATGGTATGCCTAAAAAGGTAAAATAAGGATTTTAGGTTATGTATGGTTATTGCCTTAACATTTGGTTTAAGGACTTTTGGGCTTTAAATTTCTTGCACATTATTTTTTACGTTTCGATACAACATTAGTTATCCTACATCAAAAAAAGTCATAATACTTATTGTTGTACTAATGGTACATTATTCGTTATATTTTTTAACATTAAATCAATATATGAAAAACAAAAATTTATAATTATTCTTTTAAATAATTTATTACAAATTCAAATAAAATAACATACAATCACATCTTTTTTCCATCTTGAAATCACTCAACTATTTTTTTATTTTAATTTATTTGTATATATGACAATATTATTGCAATGTTGAAAAAAAACAATTCCTTTTCTTTCAAATTCTATTTAAATTTTACTGTTTTTATTTTTTCCATAACAAAGCTTCACCATGCGTTTTGCTTGAGATATTATTCTGTTTTGTTTTATTTTTAAAAAATTGCATTATGACTTTACTCTAACAAAAGTCTGATATGCCTACATAAAAAAACCCCGAGTCGTTGCCGACCCGAGGTTCTTTTACCAAGAATACAAATTTATTGTTTGTACCATTACTCTTTCACAAATTTCTGAGTAATTACTTCGTCGCTACCTTCTACAAGCATTAAGTACATGCCTGTTGGGAAGTTGCTTACATCTATGCTAGTAGTTGTTACTCCTGCTGTAGTTGCTATTTGCTGTGTAGCAATTAGTTTACCACTTACATCCATAATGTGTAATTGTACTATTTCGTTTCTGCTTGTACTCACGCTTACGTTTACAAAGGAGATTGCTGGCACAGGTGCTATACCTACGGTCATTCCATTTTCTCCTCTTACTAAGCTAATTACGCCTACTTCGGTAGTTGCACCATCAAAGTCGGTTTGGCTTAAACGGTAGTAACTAATTCCTGTAGGTGCATCTTTGTGTAAGAAGTTGTAGGTAGTACCCGTTGAGCTAGTACCTAAACCATCTTGTGTATCAATCGTTGTAAAGCTTATGCCGTTTGTAGAAGTTTCCAAGGTGAAGTAATTGTTATTTACTTCTGAAGCGGTTACCCATTTCAATAAGTTGCCATCTGTTGTTACTTCGCCTGTGTAGCTGATAATTTCTACTGGTAAAGTCGTACAAGGCTCTGGAGCTTCGTATACGGTGAAAGAACAACCGTTTGCATCTGTAATAGTAAAGTAGTAAGTTGCTCCATGAGGGAATGGTCCGATTTCAAACTGACCTGTTTCGCTTACTTCCCCATTAATGCTGTAAGGAGCTTCGCCACCCATAGCAATTACCGATACGGAGTAAGAACTTTCTCTGTCGCAAATTACTTCATGTACCGCATTAAAGTTGATGCACTCATTGCTAAGTACTTCAAATTCGATGGTAGGAAGGTTTATTGCTTCTCCTGGCTCAACGGTAATGTTTATCGTAGTAGGGGTAATTGCAACGGCATTTTCAAGATCCGCATTAACAACTACAGTATAAATACCTGCTACAACATCTGTAAATTCGTAATTACCATTTGCATCTGTTGTTGCTACTCCTACCGGATTGCCATTTTCGTCAACAATTGTTACAATTACGCCTTCAATACCGCTGCCATCTAAGCTTACCGTACCATCTATGTTGCTAGTAGCTTCTGCTACTGTTGTAAAGCCAAAGTCTGCCTCTCCATAGTCTTGTCCTGGTGCTAGGCTTACTTGGTTAGTAGTAGGCGTTGTTGCGGTAGTACCTGCTGGTTCGTTGTTTATAAACACCGTGTAATCGCCTGCTGGCACGTTCTCAAACTCGTAGTATCCATCTTGATTAGTAATTGTAATGGCTACCACACTTCCATTTTCATCGACTAATACGATGCTTATGCCTTCAATACCTGCCATCGCTTCATCTTGGTCGCCTTCGCCATCTGCATCTAACCATACATAGTTACCAATAGAACCTGTTGGTTCTTCTGTAATTGGTGTAAAGCCAAAGTCAACCGCTGTGTACGTTTCGTTTTCACCTAAGTTAACAGCTTCCGAAGTTGGTGTACTTGGGCTTGTTTCAAAAGGATTACTTGGTATAGTAATCGTATACTCGCCTGCTGGTAAGTTGTTAAAAGTGTATACACCATTTACATTTGTAGAGGTTGCCGTAATAACATTACCGTTCTCATCTACTAATGTTACCACAATGTTTTCAATACCACTTTCTGATGAGTCTTGAGCACCATTGCTGTCTGTATCTAACCAAATAGTTCCTTCAATAGTAGCATTGTCAGTTTCTACTTCTTCAGTTGGTGTAAATCCAAAGTCTGCATCTACATAGTCTTCTCCAGATTCTAAGCTTACATCGTTGGTAGTATCTGTACTAGGATTTGTTCCGTCAGGACCATTGCCTACAATTACGGTGTATTCGCCTGCTGGTAAATCGTCAAAGGTATACGCCCCGTTTTCATCGGTTAGTGTTGCTTCTACGATTTCGCTATTTTCATCAACTAAGGTAACAACTACGTTTTCGATACCTGATTCTGATGGGTCTTGTTCGCCGTCGCCATCTGCATCTAACCAAACGTAATCACCAATAGAGCCTGTTGGTTCTACTACTACTGGTGTAAATCCAAAGTCTGCATCTACATAGTCTTCTCCAGGTTCTAAGCTTACATCGTTGGTAGTATCTGTACTAGGATTTGTTCCGTCAGGACCATTGCCTACAATTACGGTGTATTCGCCTGCTGGTAAATCGTCAAAGGTATACGCCCCGTTTTCATCGGTTAGTGTTGCTTCTACGATTTCGCTATTTTCATCAACTAAGGTAACGACTACGTTTTCGATACCTGCTTCTGATGGGTCTTGTTCGCCATCACCATCTTCATCAAACCAAACGGTATCGCCAATAGAACCCGTTTCTTCTTCTGGATTAAAGCCAAAGTCTGCATCTACATAATCTTCGCCAGGCTCTAAGCTTACATCGTTGGTAGTATCTGTACTAGGATTTGTTCCGTCAGGACCATTTCCTACAATTACGGTATATTCACCTGCTGGTACTTCTTCAAATGAGTAGTTACCGTTTTCGTCCGTTGTTGTGATGGTTACTATCTCACCGTTTCCGTCAATTAACACGACTTCCACACCTTCGATACCTGCTTCTGATGGGTCTTGTTCGCCATCGCCATCTTCATCAAACCAAACGGTATCTCCGATGGTTCCTGTTGGTTCTTCAGATGGGGTAAAACCGAAGTCTCCATCTGTATAATCTTCGCCTGGCTCTAAGCTCACCTCATCTGTTGTAGAAGTACTTGGAATCGTTCCATCTGGACCTTCACCTACTACTACTGTATAATCGCCTGCTGGTAAGTCGTCAAAGATATAGCTACCGTCACCATCTGTAGTAGTTGTGGCAATTACCTCCCCGTTTTCATCTAGTAAAGTAACTTCTATACCAGGGATACCTTCTTCTGAAATATCTTGAATGCCATCGCCATCTTCATCGTACCATACAATGTCACTAATAGCACCTGTTGGCTCTTCTACTGTTGGTGTGAATCCGAAGTCTGCATCTACGTAATCTTCGCCTGCTTCTAAGCTTACATCGTCACTTGATGGAGTGGTAATTTCCGTTCCTTCTGGTCCCTCGCCTACTACTACTGTGTACTCGCCTGCTGGTAAGTCGTCAAAGATGTACATGCCATTCTCGTCTGTTGTAGTGGTTGCGATTACCTCGCCGTTTTCATCTAATAACGTAACTTCTACGCCTTCGATGCCTTCTTCTGTCGCATCTTCTACGCCGTCTGCATCTTCGTCAAACCAAACGGTGTCTCCGATGGAGCCTAGCTCGTCTTCGTCTGCTGGGGTGAATCCGAAGTCTGCATCTACGTAATCTTCGCCTGCTTCTAAGCTTACATCGTCACTTGATGGAGTGGTAATTTCCGTTCCTTCTGGTCCCTCGCCTACTACTACTGTGTACTCGCCTGCTGGTAAGTCGTCAAAGATGTACATGCCATTCTCGTCTGTTGTAGTGGTTGCGATTACCTCGCCGTTTT
>JAHDBT010000630.1 GCA_020630215.1 Bacteroidota bacterium | reverse complement strand
GCTTGATGTAAATGTCAATAACTATTTGCACAAAACCCAATGTGGTCTAGTATAATTAAATTTTAAACGGAATAAGCATCAACACCTTTGTACCGCTTGAGCCAATGCCTAATCCAATTTTATCAATAACATTTAATTCTACAGGTACGTTCATTTCTTTGCCTAAATGTTGTAATCTTTCTTTGGTAATTAGGGTAGAAAGGGATTTGGTTTTGTTACCCAACTCTACTTTTTTAGTGGTTAGTAGCCCTACACCATTGTCGTCTATTTCGCAAAATAATTGCCCCTCTTTTTCAAAAATAGATAAGGTAATTTTTCCATTATCTACTTTGCGAATACCATGTTCAATGGCATTTTCTATAAAGGGCTGGATAAGCATAGGGGGAATTAAAATTTGAGTAATATCAATATTTCGTGGAATTTTCAACTCATACTCAAAGGTATTATTAAATCGGATGAGCTGTAGGGAAACATAGGCATCAATAGCAAATAATTCGCTTTCTAGGCTCACTAATTTTTCGGTAGAGTTTTCTAAAATTAAGCGCATTAAATGCGAAAACTTAGTAAGGTATTTCGCAGCTCGTCTATTTTCTTTATTTAAAATTAAGGATTGAATAACCGATACTGAATTAAAAATAAAATGCGGATTCATTTGGGAACGCAATAATTTTTGTTCTAAAATTACTTGTGCCGCTTTGGTTTTTAAATTGCGCTGCCTAAAAATTAAATAACTAATAATTATACTGGCTAAAAATAAAACTAATCCCGAAAAAAGGATGGTATTAAATATTAATTTATCATTTTTATTTTCTTGCGCCAATTTGTCAATTTCTACTTGTTTTAATTGTACCTCATATTTATTTTGAAGCTGTAATACATCTCTAACTTTACTTCCGCTTTCGTTTTCTAATTTTGCGGCTATAAATTTTTCTTTGGCTACTAGTGCCGCTTTATAATTACCCGTGCTTTGGTAGTAATCGCTTAGTATGGTGTAAATATCTTCTAGGTTTTCTGGAGCGATATCTTCTAATAAAGGCATTCCTTCGTTTATATATTTTTTTGCTTTTTGTTGATTGCCAATTGCTCGGTAACAATCTGCTAAGTGAAACAGTAGGTAATAATCAATTACTTCGTATTTACTAATAAAAGGAAGTGCTAATTCCATCTGTTCTATAGCTGCTTCATATTCTTGGTTTTTCCTGTAAGCTAAACCTAGTGTTAGATTTATAGCAACTTGTAATTCTTCTTTTTCAGGAAGTGAATCAATAATTTTTTTTGCTTTTAAACTAGTTATAATACTCTCGGCACAGTCGCCATTATCCATATAAGAACGGGCTAAATTATTTAAGGAATAAAACCAATTAACGGTATCTTTACGAGCTACACAAATGGCTGCTAATTTTTTATAAATTTTAATAGCTTCTTCGTATTCGCCTATCTGTATTTGTGTACGGCCAATGCGGTTGGCTAAACGAAAATAGAGGAGGTTTTGCGTTTTATTTCCTAACAATTCTAAGCCTTCAAAATAATATTGCAAAGAAGCGTATAAGTTGTTTAAATCAAAATATGCATCTCCAATTGTCATAGCGCAGCAAGAGGAAACCCTATTAAAACCATTTGCCTTTGCACGGATTAATACTTTTTTATCTTGCTCAATGCAGCTCTCTAATTCCCCGCAATGAAAAGCAATTTCGGCTAAAACATGCTGGTAGTATAAAACCGTTTCTAATTCGTTAGATGCTAAAACCCTAGCTTCAACCGCTTTTATATTTTCATCACAATCTGCTAAATTATTCAAACATTCTTGTCTTATTTCAAACACTTCCGAAAATAAGGGCGTAACGGTTCCTGCTAATAATATAAATGTGTTTATTAGCCAAAGGCAAAGGCCACCTGTTATTTTGAAAGTAATATTTTTACGCACTGTTTAGTTTCTTTTTATAGAGGCGATTGGAATGCTACTGTTAAATGTTGAAAAGTAAATTTAAGCAAAAAAATAATAATTACAAACAAATTAATTTTGATAACTATGGGTTTTAAACGTTTAACATATCGCAATTGGATTAATTAATCGTAAGAATCAACATTTTTTTATTTAGGGTGCTAGAAATATAATAAAAACAGTTAAAAATAATAATTACAAATATCTGTTGCCTATTAACGAATATTGATTGGCTACTAACGAATATGAAACGTTGATTAAAGAATTCTTTTAGCTCCTTTACATAGTGTAGTTTTGCGAAAATTATTTATAGAATCTTAATGGAGAAAAATTAAATCTGTATTGATGCATTTTTCTTTTTTACACCATTTTTAAATTTCAAATTATCATGAAAAACTTATTCATTACTATCCTTTGTTTTGCTTTTATTGGTTTTACTGCTTGTGGCGATTCTGCTAGTACTTCTTCGGATGGTGCTGCTACAACTACTGCTTCTGGAAGCTCAAAAGTTAACGGTGTTGAAATTCCTAGCTTTAGCGATAAAGCTTTAACTGAATATGCCGAAAAGTATGCCGCTTATATTGGTAAATACGAAAAAGCATATGCAGAGATGAAAAAAGGAAATACATCAGCTTTAACTGATTTAAGTAAAGAAGGTCAAGAATTAGGCCAATTATCTGCAAAATTCCAACAAGGAATTAACGAAAAAGATGCTGCGAAATTTGCTACGTTTATGGAGAAAATAACAGCTAAATTAACAAACATCGCTTCTGGGAAATAAAAAATATTTATCGTATTTAGTTTCTTAAAGAAAGCTTTTCTTGTATAAACCTACGTTATAATACTATTGACTTATTTATTTAAGTAATAGCATTGGGCGTAGGTTTTTTTAGTGGTACAGATACTTGCCAATTTCTACAAAAATACTTGCCACAAAAAAAATTACTCCTTCCTTTTACTACGCACAAAAAAGCTACCAATATTTAATGACAGTCCTAAACGAGTATCTACATTATAAAGTTTTACATTAATATCATCTGTAGCTTGCTGTACATTTATAAAACCTCCGTTTAGGCTAAAATCCATAAATAAAAGGTGTGGAATAAGGGCGAGTTGTGTGCCAAAATTTAGGCCTACATCTATGGGATTAATGGTTGCTGCTTCGTCAAAATTTTCTTCTGTTCGTAAAAATATAGCATTTAAATAATCTTCTTCACTTGCATATTCAGTTTGTAAACCCGATTGTTCGCCAATGTCTACAATGGTAGTGCCTGTGTGTTTCCCTTTTAATAATACACTAAATCGAGGGCCTAAAAATACGCTAAATCGTGGCCATAAATAATACTGTGGTGCTATGGCTGCTTCGAGGTATTTTAAGCGATAAGTGCCTGATACATGCGTAGTATAAGGAGCTTCAAAATACACAATAGGAGTGAGGTAATACAGGGTATCTTGCTGCGGAATAAATTGGGAGTATTCTACACCTGTTTGGTTATATAATAAGGAAAACTGCATTCCCCATTTTTCATGTAAACGGGTTTGTGTAAAAATACCCGCATTAGTAGCCAAAGAAAATTTAGCACTGCTATTTTCTAAATCTACCTTGCCTGCTAATGCGCCGTAAGTTGCACCTCCTTTAAAGCCATACTGAAAGTGTTGTGCTTGCAAATAGTTACTAGCATTAAATAGATTTCCTACCATAAATAGTGCTAGACTTATTGTAAAAAAAAAGGAATGATGCATAGTAATGAATTTAATTGTTATATGGCTATATGGTTGTATGACTAGTGGCTCAAAACTTAAGTTTCTGATGATTAAGTCGCCGTATTTTTTTTC
>JAHDBT010000629.1 GCA_020630215.1 Bacteroidota bacterium | reverse complement strand
ACTACATATGTAACTTGGGTTATGGTAGTGTACCTCTAGCTTTAGGAGATTACTAATCCTTAATAAAAGTCAGAGCTAATTTTATTTCTGAGTACGTAAATTCCTTTCGCATGTCATTATACATAGCTTTTTGGCTTACGGTACCATCCTCTTTTATATGTCCTTCTTCTTTTTTCTCCAATATTTTATAATACGATTTACGTACCCTGTGAAGCACATAATCTGGTGGCTTAAAGCGGTTAAGATTTACATGTGGATACAGCTCACTAATTTTGGCAATATGGTTTTGAATGGTGCTGAGGGTTAAGGAGCGTTCCTGTGCAACTTGTTTTAGCGTTTTGCCCTCTTCAATCATTTCGCGCGTAATAACGTAGGTCGATTTTTTGCTCTTCTTTTCTGTTGCTTGTTTTTTTACCCGTTCTATTTCTCTAAGATTGTTGGTGCCGCCACAATTAATAATATGGTTCAATGCTTGATCTCGCAATTGCTGCGGTATCATACTTAGTTCTTCTTCTTTCGATAATTCTTGAAAGCGTTTATCGGCTTTAAAGGCAAGCGGATCTACCTCTAGGGCGGTGTTGTTAAAACCTGCTAGTTTTAAACCCGTAATACTTTTTAGGCGAGAAAGGGCAACATACCCTTGTCCTCGTTCAAAGCTTTTACTTAAATCTACTTCGGCGGCTTCTAGGGTCATGCCTTGACTTTTGTGTACGGTAATGGCCCAAGCCAGGCGCAGAGGAATTTGATTAAAAGAGGCGAGGGGAGAACCTGCGTCATTATCAATAGACCATTCGGTAGGCTGTACGGTAAGTCGGCGGCCATGAAGCAATTTTACAATGGGCAGTTCCATGTTGGTTATTGCTTCCTCATCATTTAGCACATCTGCTCTTTCGTAGCCAACTACCTCGCCTAGTGTACCATTAATATAACCTTCGTCGTAATTATTTTTTACAAACATTACTTTTGCGCCCACTTTTAAAGTGAGTTTTTGAGAAGCTCGAACCGATTTTTTTAGGGTTTCTAATAATTTAGCATTGCCTTTAGTGATAGCAACAAATACTTTATGTGGTGTTTTTAATTGTGCTAATTTTTGGGTGTTTATTCTGCTTACGTCTGCATTGTGGCTAAATAATTTGGGCGGTTCTGATAGACTTACCAATTCGGTGTATTTCGCTTCTTCTAAATAGTTTAGTGATTTTTGGGAAACGCTTCCTGCACGAATTTCATTTAAAATAACATCTAATTCGTTGCCGCTTTGTCGATGCTGTTCGGTAAGATAGCAAATAGCGAGTTTGGCTTCGAGCCATGCTTTCGACATAAAGGCAAATTTATCCCTAGTTGTTTCTCCTGCTCTTCCAACGGGAGGCAACTGAAAAAAATCGCCCGAAAAAATAACCTGCATGCCGCCAAAAGCTGCATCGGTTTCTTTAAAAAATTTAAGCACTTTATTAACCAATTCCAATTGCGTTTTGTGCAACATCGAAATTTCATCAATAATAAGTACCTGCACTTTTTCCATTTTGTCGCTCAGGTATTTTTTCTTTTTAAGATTGCTTAAATCGCTGGATGTTAACTTATCTTTAATGCCAATGCCCGACCAGGCGTGTATCGTCATGCCATTCATATGTGTAGCGGCAATACCTGTAGAGGCGGTAACGGCAACCTTTACTTTTCTATCTCGCAAATATTGTATGTACTGGTTTAATACATAGGTTTTGCCAGCTCCTGCCGAGCCAGTTAAAAAAACGTTTCTCCCCGATTTTAGGAGTGTTAATGCTTGTGCTTGTTTCATTAATTACTATTTTTATACATGGTTAAATAAAATGTGGGCTTGCTAAAAAAAAGACTAATTTAGACCTATTTATCTAAGCGGTTGACACTTTTTTTAGTAGATAGTAGAGGGTACATGGTATTTGGACAGTTCCGCTTTGCTACACCGCTGTAAAGTGTCAAGTACTTTTCCTTATTTGATAAACATGCCCTAATTTACGAAAAAAAAGAAAAATTACAAGGAGTAAAGCTAATTTTATTAGTATTTTTTTAAATCCTACTACTATGACACGATATCTACCGCTTTCCAATCTCCAACTTCTTTTTTACTACTATCAAAGCTAATTCCAACCTTCACTATTTTTTTATCAGGATGTTGTGCTTTAAAAGCATCGGTGTAAGCTTTTGCGTCTATTTGTTCTAGTGCTTCTTCAACGGGTTTATCCAATTTAAACTCTAGGACGTAAATGTGGGAGTCAGTATATACAACGGTATCTAAACGTCCTCTGCTTGTGTTGACTTCGCTTTGTAGGTAAATGCCTAAATAGGTAAAAGTAAGGTGAATTAAAGATTGGTAGTACCCTTCTGTTTTAGCTTGGAAAATTAAATTGGGGATGGTAGAAAAGACTAAATTAATTTGTTCCATAACCCCCTCCATATCATTTCTTTTAAATGCTAAATGCACTTTGTGAACAATAGGCGTACTAGTAGAAGGAAAGCTATGTCTAAAGCCTGCTAATAAATACCCTAACATGGAGGATTTTACTTCGGAGTTAGGATAGGTTAAAACCACTAAATGTTCATCTTGCGATTTAACAGTGAGGTAACCCGTTTGTAATAATAAAGGAAGGGTATCTAAATGGTCTAAGTCGTAACTTTCTATTGCAAAATGGCTGGTTTCTACTTCGTTAAAATCGTAAATAAAACGCTCCTTTAATAAATTAACTAAAAAAGTAGGGGGGGCAGTTAAAAACCAATAATTACGAAACTCCTTATCGGCAAAAAAGGATAATATCGAAAATGGATTATATAAACGAGTGTGTGCATCCCAACTGTAACCGTTGTACCAGGTCTTTATTTTTTTATATAATGTTACTCGGTCTATTTTCTGAACATTCATTGTTTCGCTCTCATAAGGAGCAAAATAGTGTTCTAATTCGGTTTGTGTATAACCGCAAATAGCAGCATAAGTTCTTGTAAAAGTAATATCCCTTAAATGATTTAAATCAGAAAAAATACTGACTTTACTAAATTTAGAAACGCCTGTAATAAATAAAAACTTTAAGTATTGGTCGCTGTCTTTAATTACAGAATAAAAATTCTTCAATACTTTTTGATGTGCTTTGGCGTGATGTAAACTTTCTTTGTCTAAATAATCAATTAAGGGTTTGTCGTATTCGTCTATTAGTAATACTACTTTGCCTTTTTGAGCAAGTGTTTGAATTAGTTCTTTAAATTTAGAACTAACATTACCGACAGTATAGGTTATTTGAAAATTCTTAGCTATTTGATTTAACATTTGGTCTAAAGCTTTTTCTAAGCCTAACTCTTTATATCCAATACTACTAAACGAAATATGCACAACTGTGTAAGTGGTATCCCAATCCCATTTATCTTCAATATACAAGCCTTTAAATAATTCTTTTTTTCCTAGAAAAACACTTTCTAAAGTAGAGAGCAATAAAGATTTTCCAAAGCGGCGAGGGCGAGATAGGAAATAGTACTTCCCTTCATTGATTAAACGAGATATTTGCGCTGTTTTATCAATGTAAAGATAATTTCCTGTTTGAATTTCCCCAAAATTTTGTATGCCAATTGGTAATGCTTTCATGGTGTAAAGATAAGCTTTTTTTAGGAACTCTAATTTCTTTCTGGATGGCAAACCTTGTTATTTATTGTGCCAATAACCACCTTTTTATGCCCCTAACCACTAAAAGTAAACCCGACCATAAATAATCGGACAATCTTAGTAACGTTTAAAAAATAAATCCGACAATTTGTACGTAGAGGTTTTGTGC
>JAHDBT010000628.1:2546-3793 GCA_020630215.1 Bacteroidota bacterium | reverse complement strand
TTTGGTAATTAATTGAAGTGCCTTATTTATATGAATACTGCTACAAGCCATAGGCTTGAAACCCAAACGACTCAAGCGAGACGCTTGAGCCTGCGTTCATTTTTTCAATAAAAAAATGAACGCCCGTTCCAGCCTCACGGCTGGAGCGTAACGAGTTTCAAGCCTATGGCTTGCGTATCTCATAAACAATTCAAAACCTCCACCTACGTAAAAAAAATTCATGAATTTTCTCTACGGAAACCCTACACAAATTAATTATTACTTCCTAGAAATAAATTAACCGCATCCACCCATTTTGTTTTATCGTAATTATAAAACAATTGGTGTTGGGCATTTTTAAACGGTAGTATTTTTTTTTGATTGACAGGCGTTTTTAATGCTTCATAAATTTCAACAATGCTTTCTTTATCTGCACGTTTATCTTTTCCGCCGTACATAATTAAAGTAGGGGTTTTTATTTTATGGGCGTAATTAATTGCATTGTGCGAAAAACCCGAATAACCATTTTGTACGCCTCCCCAAAAAACCAATAAATGTGCCGCAGGAAAAGCAGGTACACCCATAATTTCAAAACGGTTTTTAATCGTTTTTAATAAACTCCCAAACGGACATTCTATAATTATTTTATCGACTTTATTTTGGTCTAAACTCATAGCTCTTAATACCGCAACTGCGCCCATAGAAACGCCATATAAAATAATTTCTTCGGAATTAGTTTTTTTATTTTTTGCTAAATAATTAACCACTGCTAAAACATCATCTGCTTCACCAAAACCTACGCTAGTGCTTGCGCCTGAGGAACCGCCTGTGCCTTCAAAATCTACTAGTAAGGTGTTGTAATTCAATTGGTTAAACCCTATTGCCACTTCAATTAAATCCGATTTTTTGCCTGTATATCCGTGAAATAAAATAACGGTTCCTTTTGCATTGGCTGCATTTGTTTTCCACGTTTCTAATTGTTGACCGTTATTCTTTTTCAAGAAAATTGTTTCGTAATTTCCTAGTGGTTGGGCATCGTTTTTTGGTTTCGGATTTTCGATGCCGCTAAATACAATTTTTATTTTTTTCCAAAAAGACAATTCCTCTGGGCGGGCTGTTTTAGTATTTGTTTTTTCTGAAAAATGGGTGAAATGATAGGCGTGATTATAGGCTATAATATTTAGCATTATAAAGCCCAATAAGGAAATTAAAAAAATAATTTTGAATAGTTTTTTCATGAAATAAATAGTTAAAATAATTAACTGTTA
>JAHDBT010000628.1:0-2446 GCA_020630215.1 Bacteroidota bacterium | reverse complement strand
CCAAACCCCAACCATAAAAAAGCCTGGTTTGCTACTTGGTTTAATTCGCATTATTACCACACCTTGTACCAACATCGCAATCATGAAGAAGCGGAATTGTTTATCCGTAATTTACTACAATATTTACAAGCACCACAAAAATCCATCATGCTCGATTTGGCTTGTGGCAAAGGGCGACATGCTCACTTTTTAAATCAGCAGGGTTACCAAGTGGTGGGCTTAGATTTAGCTCCCGAAAGTATTGCACTAGCACAACAAGCTTTTAGTAATGAACAGTTGCATTTTGATGTGCACGATATGCGAAACTTGTACAAAGCTAATTATTTTGATTATATTTTTAACTTTTTTACCAGCTTTGGCTACTTTAAAAATACCGCCGATAATAGCCGTACTTTACATGCCATACACCAAGGATTAAAAAAGGAGGGCTACCTAGTAATTGATTTTATGAATGCTCAAAAAGTCATTGCTAATTTAGTGCCTGCCGAAACTAAAACCCTTGATAATATTAACTTTGAAATTACTAGGGCTGTAGAAGACGGTATTATTGTAAAACGAATTGCCGTAAACGATGCCGCCCTAGATGCGCCCCTACATTTTGAAGAACGAGTACAAGCTTTACAACGCTCCGATTTTGAACAATTACTAGCAGCAAATGGTTTTGCCATTAAACAACTATGGGGCAATTACCAACTGCAAAATTTTAATGCCGCAACTTCCGACCGATTGATTATTTTTGCTCAAAAAGTAAGTCACTAATAACCTAAAAAACAATCAAAAAAGTAACATTCTAATTCATGGATAATACGCCTAAAGTTTCTAAATGGTTCAACGAAAAAACAATTCTTATCATATCGGTTTTTATAGCTGGTTTATGTTCTATTATTTACGAGTTGTTAATCAGCACAACCTCCTCCTATTTTTTGGGCGATAGCATTAAGCAGTTTTCTATTACCATAGGCATTTATATGGCGGCAATGGGCATCGGTTCTTTTTTATCGAAATGGTTTCATAAAGATTTGTTGCTTAAATTTATTGCCGTAGAAATTCTGCTAGGATTTATTGGTGGTATTAGTGTGCCTATTTTATATTTTGCTTATGCCTTTACCACCTACTATAGTTTTAATGGCGTTACCATTGCCCTCATACTAGCAATCGGTATCCTTACAGGTTTAGAAATTCCGCTGTTAGCACGTATCATGAAACATCATTACCCGCTGAAAGAAAACTTGGCCAATGTTTTATCGCTCGATTATTTGGGCGCTTTATTGGCAACTTTATTGTTTCCGTTCATCCTGCTTCCTTGGCTGGGTACGTTTCGTTCTTCCTTGGTATTTGGCATCCTTAATATTGCTATTGGATTTTTAAACTTGTGGTATTTTTCGGAACTGCTTGCGCTTAGTAAAAAACGGGTTTTATATTTAGCGGCTACAACAGTTACCACCTTTTTTATTGCCATGTTGTTTTTTGCCAATAGCACCCTTAATTACTGGAATGATTTATTGTATTTAGATAGCGTGATTTACTTTAAAGAAACGCCGTATCAAAATCTTATCCTTACCAAGCGCACACACGATTTACGGTTGTATATTAATGGAAACATTCAATTTTCGTCGGTAGATGAATATCGTTATCACGAAAGTTTGGTGCATATTCCACTAGCCGTAGCTCCGCAAAAAAAACGCGTTTTAGTACTAGGCGGCGGCGAAGGATTGGTAGCCCGAGAAGTATTAAAACACCCCGAAGTAGAAAGCATTACCATAGTTGATATTGACCCCGAAATGTTTGAGATGTCGATTAATAATCCAGATGTAAGTGCGTTAAATGAACACAGTTTGAGCAATCCTAAAGTACAAATGGTTGCCCTAGATGCTTTTGTATTTTTAAAAGATACGCCCGAGCAATTTGATGTCATTATTTCAGATTTGCCTGATCCTACTAGCATGGAAATAAGTCGTTTATACAGTCAGGATTTTTTTAAGTTGCTTAAAAAAAAACTGCATCCACAAGGGGTGTTAGTTACCCAAGCAACGTCTCCTTTTTTTGCACCTAAAGCTTATTGGTGTATTAACAAAACCATTGAAGCAAGCGGCTTTAAAAACACTTATCCCTACCATGCGTATGTGCCTACGTTTGGCGATTGGGGTTTTGTAATGGCTGCCGATTTTCCCCTAGCTACCAATCAATTCAAAATAAATGTGCCTACTCGATATTTAAGTGCTAGTATATTACCTAATTTATTTACCTTTGAAAAAGATGTACTCACCGACCCACAAACCATTGAACACAGCACCCTAGACCAACCCGTTTTGCTACAATACTATTTAGCAGAATGGAAAAAGTGGAAGTGAGTTGGCAGTGAGTACATAGTAGAGGGTAACTGGTATTATGCGGCTTCGCTATGTTGCGCCGTTGTAAAGTGTTAATTTTACAAAAACAAAATAAA
>JAHDBT010000048.1:19290-23162 GCA_020630215.1 Bacteroidota bacterium | reverse complement strand
TGCAAAAGATCAAGTAGAAATGACGGATTTATTTTTTATGCGTTACTAAGTTAATCTCTAGTTCACATTTTATTAAAGCAGTCCTTTTTTTTGTTTTGCTGGTAAATAAAAAAACCTCTCAAAGTACATTTCTAAAAAGAAGAATGTACTTCGAGAGGTTTGCTATTTTATAGTAGACTTAAACGTCTCTTTTATTAAAGCTTATTTGTTCGCCTAGCGATTCAACAACACTTTGTGATGTTTCACCGTACCTGTATCAGTTGTTAATCTAATAAAGTACATGCCCGCTGGCAAATCGTTGGCTTTAAACTCGACGCTTTGCGTTTTGTTGGCTTCTAAAGCACCTTTAAAAAGCGTTGCTACTTGCTGCCCATTTACGCTGTATACCTCAACGGTTGTATTGGCTGTTTCTACTACACTAAATACAATGGTAGTTGCTCCACCAAATGGATTAGGATAAGCAGTTAATCCACCTTCTTGTAATTTACCTCTACCTCTACGCCCTGGTTCTACCCAGAACCAACCTACAGTTCCGCCACCGCTACCATCCGTTACTGTTACGGTATACCAACCGCTTTCTAAATTGGTAAGTGTGCCAGCATTTGGATACGTACCGCCAGGAACAGAGCCTGCCCATACATAGCTGTAGTTACCATCACCTCCTTCTACAAAAATTTCCAATCCACCATTACCAGAACCCGTATCAGGGCTTGTAGCATAGTTTACAATATCTACTAAACCACTTAGGTTACCATCAGCATTGGCATTCGGGTCGTTGGTATAAGTTACTTGGCAACCTTGTGAGTCGGTAATCGTTACCGTCCAGTTTGCTTCATCCGAATAAATAACATCTATTTCATCTCCATCGCCTAGTAGGGTATGACGTACATAGCCCATTTGGTCCCAATCCCAAGTGTATGGTGCTACACCCATTACTACAATACTAGCCGTATTATAATAGTAGGTACCAATACCACCATTCAATCCTTGTTCTTCAAAGGTAATAGTTCCTGTCATATCGCAATTAGGGCAATTTGGTTTAATTACCTCATAAGTAGCAGTACATCCTTCTGGCGTTGTTACGGTATAGGTTTCGGTACCACCAGCATATCCAGGACTTTCATCGCCTGGCAATATTGGGCTAACATCATCATCGGGGCAACCTTTCACTAAAGCATACGAACAGTTTAGGTCGTTGCGAACAATAGCAGGTGCTTGAGGGAATGGTAAAGCCATCACTTCTAACTTACCGCCCTCTAGTTTGGTAGTGCCATCATCGCAAACCGCTTGTGCATATAATATAATAGTAGCAGGCTCGCATTTGTTTACTCCAGTAACTAAAGCACCAGGTGTATACTGTTTTAAATATACGGGGTCAAAATACCAGTCAATTGTCCATCCGCTACTCTCTCCGTTAAATTCAATAGCTGCTTCCGCTGCTGCTAAATCCGGAGCTTCATTACCACAAATTGTTTGTTCTTCCTGGGCTAGTGTGGTAATACTTAAATCACAATCGGCAGGAGGTACTTCGTAAGTAACTTCTATGCAAAAATCACCTATTTGATTAACGTAAGCATCTACTTGTATATAGTAGGTATTACCAGGCGTTAAGCCAGTAGCTATTAATATAGAATTTAAAGCTTGTATAACACCACCATCATCATCACAACCTACTTGTATTAAACTGCTCGCATCGCCACAATCGCTTGTTTCAAATAGGGCAATTTGGGTATCGGTTAATTCTGTTGCAAAATCCGTAGATACGGTTACTTCTCCAGTAATTGGAGCGACAAAAGAATACCAAACAGAATGAGAGATAGCCCCTCCAATATAACAATCAGGAATAGGTTCTCCAACTTCAGTGGTACTGCCTAGGTTGCTGCCTGTAGTACAAGCCTCATTTAAGCTTAATGGTTCGGCATTACAGATGTCATCATTTAGTGGAGCTGGGCATGGGTCGCACAAGCCACCACAATCAACATCTATTTCATCTCCATTTTGAATACCATCACTACAGCTAAAGCTTTCTACACTAATGCAGAAATCGCCTAAAGTTGGGCCTGCGGTATATAAATAACCATCTACCTGAATAAAGTACGATGCGCCAGGCGTTAAGCCACTAGCAATAATAATAGAGTTATAGATAACATCTACCCCACCATCGTCATCACAAGCTACTTCGGTAAGTGTGGTAAGGTCGTTACAATCTCCTAGGGTATAAAGTGCAATTTGTGTATCGGTATTGGTATATCCTGTATAATCTGTGGTAATAGTAACATTACCAGAAGGGGGTCCTTGGAAAAGGTACCAAACAGAATTTTCGATAGTAGCACCATTAAGTCCTCCCCAACAAGAACCTGCTGGCTCGTCGGCTTGTACTGTTGCACCAATATTAGTACCAATGGTACAAGCGTCGTTCACGGTTAATATGGAGGCATTGCAAATATCGTCGTTTTCTGGTGCGGGGCATGGCTCACAAGAGCCGCCACAATCAATGGCTACTTCATTTCCATTTAAGATGCCATCATCACAAGTAAACTCATCTATACTGATACAGAAGTCACCTTGAAGCCCATTATAACCATCTACTTGTAAATAATAGGTGCCGCCCGCTACTAAACCACTGGCGTTAATAATAGAATTAAAGTTAACAACATCTCCTCCATCCTCATCACAGGCAAGTTCTGTTAAAGCACTTAAATCGGTACAATCGGTACCTGTTAATTCAAGTAGGGTTAATTGTGTATCGGTATTGGTTACGCCATCGTAATCGGTAGAAATTAATACGTTACCCGAAGTAGGTGCTTCGAAAGAGAACCAAACGGTATTGTCTAAATCTGGGCTACTTCCCCAACAAGAAGCTTCTACTTCTCCTGTTTCGACAGTTGCCCCAATATTGGTTGCAGTAGTACAAGGGTCGTTTAGGGTAAGGCTAATAGCATCACATAAATTATCATTTGCTGGAGCTGGGCAGGCTTCACAGTCTGGTCCACCACAATCAATATCGATCTCCTCCCCGTTTAAAATGCCATCATCGCAAGTAGGTGCAGGAATACAAGCTACAGATAAGGAGAAGTTACCAACATTTCCACCAAAACCATTTACTAAAATATAGTAGGTTTGTCCAGCAGTACTAATAAAGGTTACCTGTGACTGATTATTGGTACAATTGCCACCAAAAAAGTCATCATTACCTGCTTCACAAACAAGTGCTGTACAATCGCCAGTATAAATATTAAGTTTTGTATCATAGTCGGTAATATCATCACATAAACTCACGGTTACTTCCTCTCCTGTACCCACATATTGATACCATACACCTTCTGCACCAGGTAGGGTACCACAAGTTTCGGTAGGATTGCCAGTAGTTGTACTGTTTTCGGTATTTCCAGTTACTACATCGCCACAAGCTACCACAATACTGTCATCGCATAAACTATTTTCGGGAGGTGCAGGTGCATCGTATACACAAACATCGAAGCTTGGGTCGGTTAACACTGATGAACCTTCGGAATAAACACGTACATAATAAGTATTGCCTACTACTAAATTTAAGGCAGTAAACGAAGCTGGCGAACCATTACCACATCCAAGAGAAGTAAGGGTGCCCGCACAATCACCTTCTAACACCTCTACCACGGCATTATATGAGGCGGTTACATCAACCGTTGCATATTGCGTAGTAGCTACAAAGCTGTACCAAACATCATCATTCGGTTCGGCGATGCCATTACATGCAGGTTGTGTAGTAGCGGTACCACCTTCTAAAGTACCTGCTGTTGTTGAACAAGCGGTTTCTTGTGTAATGACTTCTGCTTGTGCACACTTATCATTTGGCGGTGGGGCAGCAGCACTGTACACACAAATATTAA
>JAHDBT010000048.1:0-19190 GCA_020630215.1 Bacteroidota bacterium | reverse complement strand
ACAATAAGTGCCATCATCTATTGTTGCACAACTATTAAAGTTAATTGCCGCCATATCCATACAACCATAAATATCTGGTCCAGCAGTAAAACATTCTGCGGCTTCTAAGTCTAGGGCTACACAATCATTCGTACTGTCTCCGCCAACCGTATTATCAGGGCTTTGTCCATTATTATTAATAGCAACACAACCATCGCTTGCTTTTTCAATAGTGTAGCTAGCGCCATTCCAGCTATCGCCATAATCATCGTAGGCATTAAAGCAATATACAACGCCATCATCTAAACAAATGTTTACTGATTCGGTAATTGATTCGGTGTAACTATCACAGGCAGCCGAGTAGGCCGCATTGCCATCTGGGTCGGTAATATCCCAAGATATTTCTGCAGGATAAGTACCAGTAGTAATGGTTAGTGTATATTCGGTTTGTCCTGTAGCACAATTAGCTGCACAAGGCGAGCAGGCAGCATTACTACCGCCACAATCTACATCTTCTTCATCGCCATTTTGGATGCCATCGCTACAAGTTTCGCAAGAGCCGTCATCGGTTTGTGCATTAGGTTCGTAGTTATGTGCTTCTATATCAATACATCCTAAACAAACATCTATACCTGCTACAAACGATTCTGCTCCTTCTAAATCTCCACCATTACATCCTATTGTTCCATCTCCTGCAATTGCATTTGTAGGCGTTGCTCCATCATTATTTATTGCTGGGCAAGTAGTACCTGCAATGGCAACATCGTAAGTAGAGCCATTCCAGCCATCGCCATAGTCATCGTAAGCATTAAAGGTATAAGTAACACCATCTATTAAACATACATTTAATTGTTGGGTAGTACCATCTAGCCCATCATAATCGAAACAGTTAATCCCTGCAACAATAGCACCTTGATCGTCTACTAATTCCCAATACATTTCGTAATCGAAGGTAGTTGCAATATTTACACTAATGGTATATTCGGTTTCGCCAGTTGTACAAGTTACAGCACAAGGACCACATGCAGGGTTTAACCCACCACAATCAATGCCTGTTTCATCACCGTTTTGGATGCCATCACTACAAGTTTCGCAAGAACCGTCGTCGGTTTGTGCATTTGCACTATAGTTGTGTGCAGCAGGATCGATGCAACCTAAGCAAGCATCTATACCTCCCACAAACGACTCTGTGCCTTCTAAGTCTCCACCGTCACAAGTATCTGTTCCATCACCTGCGGTGGCATTAGTAGGTGTTAAACCGCCATTATTTATTGCTGGGCAAGTAGTACCTGCAATGGAAATATCGTAAGTAGAGCTGCCCCAACCGTCTCCCCAATCATCATATGCATTGAAGGTATAAGTAACGCCATCTACTAAACATACATTTAATTGTTGAGTAGTTTCATTTAAACCATCATAATCACCACAGTTAATAGATGCTGCTATTGCACCTTGGTCATCTACTAATTCCCAGTACATCTCATAAGGGTAACTAGTAGCAATATTTATACTAATGGTGTATTCTGTTTCGCCAGTTACACAAGTTACAGCACAAGGCCCACATGCAGGGTTTAACCCACCACAATCAATGCCTGTTTCATCGCCGTTTTGGATGCCATCACTACAAGTTTCGCAAGAGCCATCGTCGCTTCCTGCTAGTGAGTCATAGTTGTGTGCAGTAGCATCAATACAGCCTGGTGCGCCAATTGCAATATCAATATCAAAAAGCGTAAAATCAGGAGCAGGAAAAGTCGATACGATAATATAATAGGTCGTATTGGCTGTTAGCACAATGCTCTCGGTAACAGGATTTCCGCCCGAACTAGTTGCACTACCAATACACTGCGTTGCCACATCAGGACAAGCATCTAATACATATACTCCCGTATAGGTATCGGTATTGGTTAGCGTAATAATGATTCCCTCTGTAGTAGTAGGTGTATATTCAAAAACATAATCGTCGCCTCCCATATAAGAAGTACTGCTACAGGCAGTAAATCCAGAAGCATCATAATCATCACCAGTACATTCGGTTGTTAAACCTGTGGCGGTGTAAGGTACAGCAGTAATTACATCTGGCGTAGCACAAGTATAACCAAGTGTGCCAGTTGTGCCGCATTGTGCAAGCACATTTGTATTCCAACAACAACATGCTATAAAAGCAATGAGAGATAAAAGAGTAAACCGTTTTGTCATAATTTAAAATTTAGCTAAGTAACATTTGCAATATAAATAAAAGTAAAATCAATTTTAAATCAAGTTTTTTAAATAGGTACGGTTTTTAGGTGCTAAATATGGTTTTTAGGATAGTAGTTGTAGGGGAAAGACTTAGGGAATGTGTTGGGAAATATAATACTATATTGTTTTGACCAATTAAATTTTATTAATCAATACGTCAAGTTAGCTATTTTTTTGATTAAAAAACTTACTTTTTGCATTTCTGAGATCATTATCTTTACAGAATGTCCATTTTTCCTGAAATAATTGCGTTTTTTACATTAAAATGACCTAACCGTTGCATTTAAAGAGTCATACACATTCTATTTAATCTTTATTTAATATCCCTTTTCGACTATTTCCTTTACTTCTATTGTTGTTCACAAAAAATATTTACATCTCATAAAAAAGCATTTTATCATTTTCATGTCAAAAAATAAGGATTATTGTTTTTTTAAAATTATGCTTTGCTTTATGCAGATTTTAGTGGCTATTTTTAAACATCTACCTATTTCTTGGTATTTTATTCAACAAACATTTAGCTTAGAGCAAGGAAATATTCGGTATTTAACGTGAACTAGAGATTAACATGGTGAACCACTAATTGTGCGACCTCGCTGAGGTCGAGACGATAAATCTGTTGTTTCCTAACATACTGTGACCTCGCTGAGGTCAGTTTTAATCGCTAAAGACCTCCGAGAGGTCACAGTATGTTAGCCAATAAATACGATAAAGCACCTATTGACCTCCGAGAGGTCACACAACGTTTACAATTAAGCTAATCTCTAGTTCACGTTATTTAAAATGGAAACATTTAGATGAACAACGGCAC
Source organism: Bacteroidota bacterium (assembly GCA_020630215.1). GTDB lineage: Bacteria > Bacteroidota > Bacteroidia > Chitinophagales > UBA2359 > JAHDBT01. The sequence goes on along the minus strand of JAHDBT010000048.1, from coordinate 16,162 downwards.
TACTTCTTTGTAGCAGCCCTTAGCTCGATCAGCAAAAAGATAAGCTTAAAAATAAATACTATGCAAGCTTTAAAAAATCAAATGCATAAAAAAAGCGAGTCTTTTAATAATTAAAAAACTCGCTTTTTGTTTACAATCAGCTCAAAATACATTTGTTTTAACAATAATTATTTATTAATATTTAACAAGGGAGTAGGTTGTTATTTTCAGAAAAATTTGAGAAACATCATTCAGGCAAGGTTTTTGGCATATAGTAGGTATAAACACAAAATTGTAATCATTAACTTTTTTTTGTCAAAAAATTCCTCATCAGTAATACTGTGTGAGGATTTTTTCTTTTTAGATTTCTATACAAAGAAAACTATTGAAAGGAGGCTGTTGTTTAGTATAGCGGCGGTTTAGGTATTGGATAAACCGTTTATAAAAATCGCTGTTTTAGCTCTACACTAGGCAACCAACATTGTTCTTTTTTCCCAAACCATTTATACCTATTTTTAGCAATTCGTGTATACAAAGCATCTCTAATACATTTAGGAACTATCATAAATACATAGCTCCATTTCCAAAATCCCTGTAGCTTTTTTGCTATTCGAAGTGCAGCAGTTGATTTATCGTAACAATCTTTTTTTTCTACGAGTATAAAGGTATCAAAATTTTGGGTTGGCAGTTGATATTTACGGAGTAGCTCCTGCCCTATTGCCGATTGTAAAGATGCAAACAGGAAATGCCCATCAGAATCGTGTTTAATAATAAACTGTACTGCATTATTACACAAATTGCAAACACCATCAAACAATACAATAGATTTATTTAGTAGTATTTTCTCTTCCACAGCATGATTTGTTATTACCATTTTTATCCTTTTTTGTATGTCCACCAATAAACATAATAGGCAGGCCATTCTCTTAGTAAAGCATACATATCTCGCCACTCAAAATAAGTAGGTGATGCACCATACACCTTTTGTATATTTAACTGTTTAAAAGCTAGTTTGGTTCGAGAAATGTGGTAAAATTGCGATACAACAATAACCGATTTCAATTCTTTTTGTTGCATAATTGCTTGTGTATGTAAGGCAGTTAGCCGGGTATTATTGCCTTGTTCATCAACAATAATGGCTTTAAGGGGGATGTTTTGTGCTAGGAGGTAATCTCGCATTACTATTGCTTCGTTCCAACCTTCTTTACCTAAACCACCACTAACTATAATATGTGGTGTTTGTTTATTATGATACAGCTCTACTCCTCTATTTAACCTTGCTTTTAGGCGTTTAGACACTTCTCTGTTAGGATGTACCTTATTGCCTAATATCACGGCTACATCTGCTTGTATGTTATTAGCGGTATGGTTATTTAAGCCATCGGCACTAATAACAATGGTATGTATGGTAAAGAAAGAGAATAGGCCTACTAAGAAAAAAACAAGTATTTTTTTCATTTAAAAGAAAGAGATATAAGTGGTAAAATAAAAATGGAAATGGAAGCTTTTAAAGCTACAAAAACAGCCAATAAGCTTAACTAAATGGAAGGAATAGTACTAAGCAACGGTAAAAAAAGAAACCTGTTTACCTAAGCAGTTTTTTGCTTAGTAGAGAAGATTTGGTAATTCGATGGCTCTGCTAAAGTAGCCATTTTTTTTATACGCTTGTTAAAAGAAGGAAGAAAAAGGGAGGTAACTCTAAATTTCAATCACCCTACATAAATAATAGTTGTACTACGACAGCAGAGTATCATTACTTATTCAGCAAAATAACAATAAACTCAAACCATCATGTGTTCCCATAAAAGTACGCTATTATATTAGAGCTACCAACCCCATAAGATATTTTTGTTTGCATTAAAACTTAGTTAATCGTTTTAAGCTTTATTTGGACGCATGGTATGTAAAAAGTAACGATTTTCAATAGAAAAATATAGGATTGGAAAGTGTGTTTTTGTTAATTCAGCTTCATTTCAACCTCCGCAAAGTCGTCAATAGGTATCTTAACATTTATCTTTGCTATCTTAACGGTAATATCCCCTTTATAGTGCACTTTCAGCTTTTGGTTTTGTAGGAACGAGAGTGCCGTACTAAGCAAATTTTTCGATATTTTTCGGGCATCTATAGTTGCCTTTAGAGGAATTTTAATATCACTTTTTGCAGGAATTTTTACATTGTTTGTTTGCTCTACTTTTCCTGCGGTATTGCCATCTAATGCTACATCTAAATCTATATGCTCAAGCTGTACACCCATTTTATTGGGATTGTAGATGAGGGCATTAGCTGTTAGCACAATTTCCTTAGCATCCATAGATAAGATATTAACATCTTCAATACGCTTAAATTCTGGATTTTGAGGACCTTTACAAGCCGCAAAAGCAAGTATTAGTAACAATAAGCTTAAATAAATACTGTTTTTCATATTTTATTTTATCTATGTCAAATTGATGCGATTACAAATGTAATAAAAAAACTGTAATCAATCGCATTTTATTTTAAAACATTACCTATTTTTTGTTAAAGGAGGTTGTTTTTTTTATTGGCAGGTATAAGAGGAGGTGTGTGTTTAGGATACGACAGCTATGTTTTTTAGCGCATGAACGAGGCCAAAAAAAGAAGGGGCGAGTATAAATACCCAGCCCCTTCAATTAAATTAGTAACCAAACAACTATCTATTTTATATTTTAAATGAATTATTTCAATTCTGAAAGTTCTTTTTTCAAGCCTTCGATTTGCTTAGTAATTTTATCCATTTGGTCTGTTAAGCTAGTTATTTCTGCATTAATCGCTTCCTGCGCTTTTTTTTTGGCAGCTTCTGCTTCTGCGTTGGCAGCAGCATCTTCTGTTGCAGCCTCTTGACCTACTACTGCTGTTGTTGTAGCACTAGTTGCGCCATTTGCTAAATTAACGGTAAGCGGTGCTTCTCCAATAGGTTTTCCATCAGGAGTAACTAAATTTACTACAATATTAATTTCTTTAGTAATTGTTTCAGTAACCGCTGCTGCATTTGTGCTTGTTGAAGCAGCAATACCTATCTTTTCACTATTTGTAGCATCTACTTCTTCCTCTGCTTCTGCGTTGGCAGCAGCATCTTCGTCTTCAGTATCTGTAGCAGTTTCCCCTTCTACCTCAGCCTCTAAGGTTTCGGTTTCCGCTTCTCCATCTACTACTTCTGTTTCCTCGCTTCCATCAACTACTAATTCTGTATTTTCGTCTTCCGCATCTTCTTTAGCTTCCGAAGGAGCATTTGCAGTTTCTACTTTAAGAGTTGCGGTTTCCTCCTGCTTATCTTTAGTAACGATTCCAGAAATCTCCTCTGCAGCACCTTTCGTACCATCAACTAATTTTCCAGTAGCACTTTTTGTACCGTCAACTAATTTTTCAGTAGCACTTTTTGTGCCATCAACTAATTTTCCAGTAGCATTTTTTGCGCCATCAACTAATTTTCCAGTAGCATTTTTTGTACCATCAATTACTTGTTCCGTAATATTTGTTTTGCGGTTAATATCGTTACCGCCAAAAATCATATTGAATAACAAGCTTGCTGTGAAAAATACTAGTAACGCAATAATTAAATGCTTGGGCGTAACTTGCATGATTCTATCAACAATTGAATTTTTGTTAAAATCTGTCATTGTAATAAATTTTAAATAGTATTAGTTCAGCTTAATAATTTCAGTATTTTATTGACGTGATGCCTAAAGCAAAAGTCACAAAATTAATAGGTTAACTTGACCAGTATAGGGTAATTTTTTTTTCCCTTTTTAGGTCTATTCTTTAATTTAACTTTTTGTATTGTTGGCTAGAGGATTTAAGTTATTTGTCCTCTTTTATTTGTCCTATCTAGTTAAACGCAGTTCTACTCGTCGGGCAAGCGGGTTATCGCCTGGTTGTGCCGACTCGTCAGCTCCTTCATGGCTTACTACTAGTTTGCTAGGGTCTATGCCATAGCTTACTAATTTACGTTTAACAGCATCGGCTCGTTTTTTCGACAATTGCAAATTATAGCTTGCATTGCCTCGTTTATCTGTAAAGCCCGTCATGCTTAAACGAGATTCGGAGTATTTATTAATCACCCCTGCTATTTCTGCTAATTTCCCTAAATCTTCGTCTTTAACAACAGAAGAGTTAGTAGCAAAGTATACATTAATAACAGGATAACGTTTTAGCAATTCACTATAAGGCTCTTGTACAACTACCGTTTCGCGTGTGTTAATAGTTGTTGTTGTATTTACAGGTTGTGGTTGCGGACGATTGTTCATTTCGTACATTTTATCCTGTAAAGCTTTATTTTGAGCTGCTAAATCACGCATTTGTTTATTTAGCTCGTCAAACTCCGCTTTATTATTATTAGGTTGCGGAGTTGGTACGGGTACAACAACGGTAGATGGTGTATTACTTTTATTTGCCAAATCTCGTTTTAGTTGTTCTACTTCTCTTTGCAATCGTTGTGTTTCGGCATCGTCCTTAACAGGCACTTGCTTTTCAACAATTACGGTTTGTGGTTGTTGTGGCTGCTGTTGAATTATTGGCTGTTGCTGTTGCGCTTGCCCATAAGCCAAACCTGCCTTTAAAGCTTCAAATTCGGCACGGAGTTTTTGTAGTTCATCCATCAATTCCTCATTAGAGGTATCGGTACTACTTATTTTTCCTTCCGTTTCTTCTTTTTTTTTTTACTAGAGGTATCTTCCTTTTCGTCTTGTACGTCTATTTCCGATTTATCGGTATCTTCTGTTTCTTCAACAGCAGGCGCATCATATTGTTTTAAGCGTTCTTTAATTTCTTCAATTTCGTCGCGTATTTGTTTGTCGGCATCTTTGTCTTTGCCTTTATTTTCTGCTAGTTTAATTTCTAGCACTTGCAATTTCAATTCATCTACCGAACGGCTTAATGCACGTACGTCTTGTTGTAAAGAACCAGAACCCATACTTGAGCTAGTACCTTCTCTTACTTCTATTTCTCTTTCAATGCGAATATCGGTATTGCCACCGCCACCATTCATCATTTCAATATCACGTTGTAATTCTTCTAATTTATTTAAAATTTTATTATCAGAATTTTCTTGACGCAAGCGGTCTACTTCCATTTTATACATTTCTACAGTAGGATCGTAAGCAGAAGCAGGACGTGCTTGTTGTTGTGCTTTAAGCGCATCTACTTCTCTTTGCATATCTTGTACCGAACGTTGCGTGTCATTATTAGACGGCATACCTGTAGCGTAAGGATTGGCATTGGTATTATCTAATCCACCAGCTCCATTTTGTTGTTCTTGACGCTCCATTTCTGCCGCATTTTTCAGCGAGTCTAATTTTTGGTCACGTTCGTCGCGTTGTTGTTGCAACTGTTGTGCAGGGGTTAAAATTTCTTCTCTTACTATGGTAGAGTCGCCTTCTAAGGCTTCGTCGGTTGGTACTAAATAAGCTTTATAGCCTACTGTTTTACATTTGCTTTTACAAGCTTTACGATCTCGTTTAACTCCTAGGCTTGCACAATCTGCTAAACAATCTTTTATGGCATCTTTCTCTAAACGTTTCGCTTCTTTAGCTTCAAAGCGTTTATCTTTCTTAGCAGCGCAACGAGCTTTTTTAGCATCTTTACGTGCTTTTTTAGCCGCTTTGCGTTTTTCTTTTGTGGTTGGTTCTTCTGGCACTTCGTAAGCATCAGCTAAACCATCAATATTAAATGCTAAAGAATCTTCAAAGGTTAATGCTGCGTGATCGCCTATAATAAAAACAGGTGCTTTAATTGTACGTTTTTTCACCCCAAAATTATAATGTAAACTAGCAGATGAGTAGGCGTAAAAATCGTTCATACTGTTATCGTCGCCTCTTAGTTTGCTTACATCATCTAAGTAATCGGTTTTAGTATATTTAATATTGGTTTCTGCATTTAAATTCCAACGGTCGTTTAATCTAAATTTAAAACCAAATCCTAGTGGTAAATGCCAGGTTTTTAAATCGTATTCTTCTTCCTCCAGCATTAATTCGCTCAAGTTGGTTTCAAAATCACCATCTTGTAATAAAGTTTCATCGCTTAAATTATAAGCGTCGCCATTATCGTCGGTTAAGTCGCCAAACACATCAAAATGTGTTCTACCTAAACCTATAGAAATGTAAGGGGCAATAAAAGCATTGTCCTTCATTAGGCGGTCGTTATCAGGATAAATAACAATGGCAGCTTCGTAGTTTTTAATTTCGGTAAAGAAATTTAAACCACGTTCAAAGTTAGGATTATCTACCATTAACTCATCCGAACCGTTTAAGGTACGGTCGTTATAAGTAATTGCTCCCTTGCTACCCGAGAAACGTAAGCCGAAAGTTTTATTAAGGCTTAATTCTGCGTTTAAACCATACCCTAGTTCTGCATAATTTTTAAGCTGCGGATAGTCATCGGTTAAATCTCCGTAATAGTACATTGCACCTACAGACGGTCCTATCCGAAACTTATAAAAATTTTGTTGTGCTTGCACGTCGAGGTTTAAGCCACAGCCAACTACTAACAAAAAGAATATACCTATATTTAGGATTGAATTTTTCATGTTCAATTTTATGCTATTTTGGCGTACCCATTGTTGATTATTGGGTTACGCTCTTTTTTTTGAATGCTTGTACCTACTAAAATACCTATTACTGTTAGGGATATTAATGATTTAGAAATTACTTATCGCCAAAACTTACTGCTAAGTTAATTTCTGCACTAATGCCCACAAAAGGACGAACGTTTACATCCTTCAAATCCAATCCGCTGCTATTGTCTACTTTTTCGGTAAAACTAGCTCCTGCATTAATTCGAACAAATTTAAATGCTTTGTATCCTAGTCCTACATAAGTTGGTCGTTTTACAATTGGTCCTGTAACCGTTTGTCCATTGGCATTTTCAAAGTTGTTTAAAAATACCCCTACAGATAAGGAAGTGTTTGCCCAAAATGGCGAAAATGCTTTACGTCCAAATGGTAAGGAGACGCCTACAAAAGGTCCATGTCCATAGTCTAAGTCGTTAAAACCACCATCAAAGTGTACACCGCCATATCCTACATTAATAGATAACGAGCTGCGATTTTTTGAGGTAGGATAATCATCCACCATTTTGGTATCTTTTACCGTCATGAGTTCAGAATTCAGGTATTGCTCGGTTTCATTATGCACGAGTTGCATTAAATCGGCTAAAATTTGTTTAGCGTAAGCACCTTTGGCATCTTTCTTTTTTTTGCCACTAAACATAAACTTACCTTTAGATAAGTTGATGTCTTCTATTTGTTTAACTTTACCTTTTACTACATCCGAGAAACCTTCAAAAACATAATTGTTTCTAGTACGGAAGTCTTGCAATCCGTCTTCTACAATTGTGTTTAAATCGTTCATTACAATACGATAAGGTTTTTGCAAATCAATGCTACTGCGATTTACTTCTACCGACGACATGATGTAAGCATCTAAGGTTTGAAATAAACGTACCTTTAAATACTCTCTTTCGGCTTGGCTAAGATTGCGGTAGTAGGTTAAAGCAATATCGTAACTATCGTTAGCTTTTAGCTGATAGTTCATTGGTAAAGAATACATATCCTGGTTGTTCCCGATAGGACGTTTCCATACACCAGTATATAATGCTTTCTTTTTTTTGCGATCTTTAGCTCGATAAATCGCTACTTCAACTTGATTAACATCAGCATTAACACCACCATTTACAACAAAATTGGTTTCGGCAGGTAATGGTTGATTCTCGTTAAAATTATTACGCTCGTAATTGTACACTACGGTAGCGTGTTGAGCATTTAAATTTAATGTGGTTGCCATCATTAATGCAATGGCGATATATACGAACCTCTTCATTAGTAGAAGTGTTATTTGATTATGATAAAATTGAATTGAAGATAAGATGTTATGGGCTAAAAATAGCGCATCGATAGTAACAAATAATGCTAGTACTTAAACCTTAAGTTACGAGTGTAAAAAATGGTTTAAGTAATAATTTTTCAACTGCTAAGAGGCAGTTTATATTGGTGTATTAAATTGGTGTACTACATCAAATAGGTGGCAAAAACCTTATTCTGTATCTTTAGGATTTATTGCCGCATCGGTATTAGTAGTAAGCGTTGTTCCTAATCCTGCCGCTTTTATTTCATGGTTTTTAAGCATTTCTTTTTGCAGCATGGTTTCCAATTTATCAATCCGTTCTTTGTGTACTTTCGTCTCGCCTTGTAGTTTCAGCTTTTTGGCTAAGGTAGATAATAATACCATCAAAGCTCCTAAAATAAAGCTACCAAAAATAATTGCTGCCATTGGCAATTCTACTTCCCGAAACATTAAATCAATAATAGCGGGTTGTTGATTTTTCCAAGCAAAAACAGCTAGGAGCGCAATAATAAGTAGCGAAAAGAAAATGAAGATTCTGCTTTTTGTCATAGTCAAAACTTTGAACCAAGTTGAGTAAAAAACCGGTTACCCGATTCTGTTAATTTAAATAAATTGACGCATGAGCGCGGGTTTCTTTCCTATAGTATTTTAGGTAGCAAAACACTTAAAAGACAAAAGCGTTTTGAACGTGTATTTTCTTAATGCCTAGTTTTTTTAGCACCGAAATAATCTTTAGCTACATAAGCGTTATTGATGTTATTATTATCAACACTAAAAAAACGCTTTAAAGAAGCTATTAAAATAATGCGAATTGAATTACCATAGTTACCTTTAAGTAGTGCTAATTAAATAATTTCCTATTTTTACTTGTTCTTTTGCGCTTATCCTACGTTGCAAATACTCGCCGTAGCTAAGGCTGCCAACCCAGCCGCAAGCGGTTCGCTACACTTAAATGCATTAATATGCATTTATTTTGCTACGCAAAAATCGTTCACTCATGTTTTGCGCCTTGTCTAAGCACAAAATAACTGCGTATAAATTAGGAAATTATTTAAACACCACTACTTAATAAATCAATCCGCATTATTTTGTTTACTTCTTTTTATACTTTTAGCTATTAATTAGGGAGCAGGGTCGCCTTCTACAGAAATGTACTGTGAAGAACAGTCTGAGTTTTGCACATTAAATTTCCAAATACGACGGAAATCACAGCCAGCCATACAAACATTTGGTTCGGTTATAGAATCGTAGCCTACGCTATACCATAACTCTAAAGAAGCACCATTGTCGATTACTTGAATATCGTTTCCATCGCCACCAGCAGTGCTAAAGTCGCCATTTAAAACGCCTTCAACGTTTTCGAAAGCTTCAATTAAGCCTTGTAGGTTTAATGGGTCGGAAGAAGTAAGGTTTGCAATACTAATGGTTTCGCCAGAGTCAATAACAAAATTGCTCACGCTACCATCAACATCTAAACCAAAACTATTCATTAGGTAGTCAATGTCAGCATTACCTGTTAATCGGTTGCCATCTACCCATTCTTGTACCCATAAAACAGACGTGTCAACTTGTAGTGTAAATTTATCGAAACTCGGATATTCTAAAGCATGTATTTCGTATACATCAATTACCGAATCACGGGCGGCGTACTCAGAATTGTAAATAGCACTTAAAGCACCTAAAGTACGATCAATAAGACTAGTAGGGATGGTAATATCACCATTAGCAGGACCATTTTGTTGCAAGCGTAATGCTAAACGAATAGCATCATCTTCGTAAAGGTCTTTTACATTACTAGAGATATTACATTCAGAAGCTAATCCAACAGCATCATCATTTGAACTGTCGTCATCTTCACAAGCTGTAAAAGTTCCTAAGCACAGCATTGTTAATACTAATAAGCCAAAAAGCTTTTTCATAAGACTTAATCTATTTTTGATTTTCATTAGGAAATCAGGTCTAATAAATATTTCCAGCATGTTCACTTAAGCTATTGTCTACTTTTTCTGGTAGCGGATGGAGGATACTTTACGCTTTACTACACCATACTAAAATAGCAGTACTTTTACTATTAACAGGAACATGCCATATTTTCTAATAAATAATAAAAGGAGAGTTATATTAACACATATAATATTGCTTTGCACTTAGCATACTCCTTTATGCTTTATTTTATAAAGCAGTGTATACTAAAAGCCCTTACTTAACCAAACAAACAAAAATTGTTTTATTTAGCTGAAGTTTGCTTTATTTATATGATTCCTCTAAAATTGTTGTGAGTGAGGGGATGTGCTTAATGTAGTATTGAATAGCCTATTACAAAGGCAAAAACCGTTGTATAAAAATGTATGTCAAGTTTATCTATTTCATATAGCGTATACCGCATAACATTTTGCAAAGTATAGTATCACAAAGCTGTTAGCAAGTAGGTGCTAATATGCTTAAAAAATTCCCCTAGAATATAATATGATTAGGATACGTTGTAAAATAAATATTGAGTAGCTGTTATTGCTACTCAATACTTAGGTAAACCTTTATTCTGATTTTTCTTCTTCTGCTTTTTCTAATGCAGGTGCTGCTGTGTTTACTTCATCTACAGGAACAGAACGTCTTTCAAAAACTTCCCCATCGGCATCGTAAACACCTACTTTTCCAATATTCTCGTTAGAGATAAGGAAAACTTTCAATTCTACTACATCTTTAAAGGTAGTAGAGTACCATTCTGGCTGGCTACTTTTGCGTCCAAATAATTGAGCGATAGGACGGTCAAACCATTTTTTATCAGAACTCGAAGCCGTACTATCTCCTAAGTTGCTTTGGTTTTCTTTAAGCATATCCCAGATACGAGTAATTGATAATTTTTTGCCTTCGCCTAATTCTGCTAATAATAAAAACAGGTGTGCTTGTTCCATTGAACGGAAGCCATATTGCTCTTTAACATTAGATAGTTCGCTGTATTTATCAAACTCACGACGGTCGGTAATGCCTATATCCTGAGCACTGTTAAACTCGTTAATATCATCGAAGCTACCTTGTTGTGCGCTTGCATAAGCGTCGTAGCTATCAAATCCTTTATCCATTGCATCACGGTAATCTCCTGCCTCTGATTTTACAAAGCCGCTCGATAAAGCATTTTCGAACTCATCGTAGCTTTCGTAGCCAAAGTTTTGTGCAAAATTGTATACTTGTGCATCTGTTTGAAAATCTTTCGCACTTTTGTAGTGATCGTCGCTTAACTTTCCATTTACAAAAGCTTGCTGTAGTTTATCTACCGAACCAGCAAAACCAATGCGTTGAGCTTTAAGGTATTCTACTCTGTCAGAAAAGCCAGCTTTTTTACAACTGTCGTATTCTTCTTTATCAAGGAAGCTTCCTTCACTAGCAGCGTGATAATCATCACCCGATGCGAAACCCTTTGCTAAACCTTCTTTATACTCCTCTAAAGAACTATAATTTAAGGCATCAACGGTATATAATACGCCATCGTTGTGGAATGCGAAACGGGTAACTGCTTGTTCAACAGTTTTAGCTCTGCCAATGAAGTCTTTTTCTTCACCTTCGGCAGTTTGTTTTTGAGTAGCTATGTAAATAGATTCAGGTTGATATTTATTTACCAATTCCTCAAAAACCGCAATATCACTTAAATGAATAGTGGGGAAATTTTCGTAACCATCTATTTGATTGTAGGCTCTCGTGGTTTCCATCAGAACTATGATTTTAATTTTCAAGGGTAATATAACCCTATCATTATGATTGAATAAATTTTTGCTTTATTCTCATAAAAACCCGCAAGTGCCGAGTTTTATGGTGAATTCAAATTTAGTGCAGTATTTCCGTGCTAAGTATAAGACGATAAAACAAAATTTAGTCACCAAAAAAATGACACTAATATTTTATATTTAAAAATTCACCTTTCAGGGCGCAAATGTACGAAATGATTGTGATTTTTTTAAGCAAAAACAAAGGTTTTTTTAAAATTATGTTTTTTTTTATTTTTCTAAAATAACTTGATTCATTTCAGCTTATATACTATTTACACTAAAATACTCAAAGAGAAAGGTTTAGAGGTAGGGTTCTTTTTAATAGCTTTTTTTTAGGCATGATTAATGATAATATTTGGAAGAACAGCTTGCATGTTAAATTTTAGCTTTTTATTGGCTTTTGCTGTTTATATTTTTGTAAGTTTTCTAGCACACTTTTTTTTTGATAAAAAATTTTTTTTTAACTCCTGTTACTAATATCCCTGTTTTAAGTCCTAAAAACAGTAATTTAATACCGAAAAAGCCTTAGCAATTAATAAATTTTTCTCCCTATTATTCAACTATCCTATTCAATCATTTTTAGGCACCTCCTAAAAATGAACCTTCCTACTAATTATGATATAGCCAACCCATTTAGGGTTTGTGCAAATAGGTATCTGTAGCTAATTAAATTATTGCCAATTTGCTATTCGTCCAATTTATCATCCCTTACCCTAACTTATTTTATAATTTATAAAAATTAATAGGTATTATCTATTTTTCAGTCGCCAACAAAATCATACATCATGAGAATTTTTTCCTTAATATTGCTACTTACCTGCATGAGCTATTTTGCCTATTGGGTGCACCAACACAGTACAGAATTAATCAGTACAAACAGTAATAGTACCGCCTCTTTAAGCAGTAATGCAGTAGCAAACGACACACAAGTACTAGCCCACCATACTCCCAATAATACTACTGCCTCCAAAGCGCAATCGTATAAGGTTTACAATGATTATGGTACTTGGATAGGTGATGCCTCTCCTATTGCACTAAACAACTTACCTAAAAGCGTACAAGCACATATTAACAGCAGCTATGCCAAAGAAGCGGTTAGACAAAGTAGTATTGTTGCCAAGAATGGAAAAACATTGTATTATTTGCTTGATATAGAATCGGGCGAGTTTGTTTACCAATTAAAATTTAGCGAAGCAGGTAAATTACTAGGCGTAGAACGCCAATCTATTAGCACAGACGATACAGGACGGCACTCAGAGGATACTAACGACAACGAGCTTAATCTAGCAGATAAAGCTGTAAAATCGGCTAGATAAAAAACACAGGAAAACTGTTGGAGGCTTGTTTAATTGTTATTCCTGCTTGGTAGTAGTCTTATTTACTAGTGGCTCAAAACTTAAGTTTCTGATGATTAAGGGACGCAAACTAAATAACTGTCCGTTTTGACTTTATCTTTTTGCACTATCCTGCGTTGACAAAACCCTTATTACGCTTAGGCGTAATGCGGATTTTGCCGCCTTGTCTAGCACAAAAATATTTCCTCAAAATCGGACACTTATTTATTCTCCGTCCCTAAGTCGCCGTATTTTTTTTCTGCTACAAGGCATTGCGAGGGAGCATAGCCGTAGCTACGTGAGGGAGCAATAACGCAGTAGCAGGAAAAAAAGACAAGGCTTGGGTCATCAAGAACTTAGGTTTTGAGTCACTAGTCTATTGGAGAAATAATGCTTTATTCGTCTTTTATTCGGCGGGGAAAGAGGAACTTTGTGAGTTTTCTCTACGGAACAAAAAAATGGTCAGCAATTAAATAATTACTGACCATTGATTGGATTCCTATTATTTCGGAAAAGGAGGATAAAAGTAGGGCTGTATTAGGCTACTTCTTTAGCACTTTCGGCAAGTACAACCACTTTGTTTTTTAACACCTCGGCAAAACCGCCTGTAATGTTAATTAGCTTTTGGCCTTCGTTGGTGGTTATTTTTACCTGCCCTTCTTTTAAAGCAGAAATTAAAGGTGCGTGATTGTTTAATACTTCAAACAAGCCATCAATACCAGGCATTTGAATGCGATTGGCTTCCCCTGCAAATAATTTCTGTTCGGGCGTAATTAATTCTACGTTCATAATAATTATGATTTCTTTCGTTTAGATTTATTCGTTGAAATGACTCGCACTACTGCCTACGCTTCTGCTTCTGCAATAATGGCTTTACCTTTAGCAATTGCATCATCAATAGTACCTACTAAGTGAAATGCTGCTTCTGGATATTCATCCACTTCGCCGTCCATAATCATGTTAAAACCTTTAATGGTATCTTCAATAGATACTAATACGCCAGGCTTACCAGTAAACTGTTCTGCTACGTGGAAAGGTTGCGATAAGAAGTTTTGTACCCTACGAGCACGGTGTACCACCATTTTATCTTCTTCACTCAACTCGTCCATTCCTAAAATCGCAATAATATCTTGCAATTCTTTATAACGTTGTAATAACTGCTGTACTTTTTGTGCCGTATTGTAATGTTCGTCGCCAATTACGTTCGGGTCTAAAATACGAGAAGTAGAATCTAATGGATCCACTGATGGGTAAATACCAAGAGAAGCTAATTTACGACTTAATACGGTTGTTGCATCCAAGTGAGCAAACGTTGTTGCTGGTGCTGGATCCGTTAAATCATCTGCAGGTACGTAAACCGCTTGTACAGAGGTAATAGAACCACGCTTAGTAGAAGTAATACGCTCCTGCATCATTCCCATTTCGGTTGCTAGGGTTGGTTGGTAACCTACCGCCGATGGCATACGACCTAAAAGTGCCGATACCTCAGAACCTGCTTGGGTGAAACGGAAAATGTTATCTACGAAGAATAAAATGTCACGACCTTTGGCTTCTGATTTATCCCCATCACGGTAATATTCTGCAACCGTTAATCCAGAAAGTGCTACTCTTGCACGAGCACCAGGAGGTTCGTTCATCTGACCGAATACCATTGTTGCAAAAGATTCTTTTAACTTGCTTTTGTCAATTTTATCAATATCCCAAGAATCCGTTTCTTCTAAGTTGTGTAAGAATTTTTCGCCATAGTTAATTACGCCTGCTTCTACCATTTCTCGCAATAAGTCGTTCCCCTCACGAGTACGCTCGCCTACACCAGCAAAAACCGACAAACCTTTATAACCTAATGCGATATTGTTAATTAGCTCCATAATAAGTACGGTTTTTCCTACACCCGCACCACCAAATAAACCAATTTTACCACCTTTTGAGTAAGGCTCTAGTAAGTCAATTACTTTAATTCCTGTAAATAAAGGCGTTGTTTCTGTAGCCAAGTCTTCGTAAGCTGGTGGCTCGCGGTGAATAGGGTACGCACTATTTGTGCCTTCCCAGCTAATTCCATCAATTGCTTCGCCTACTACATTAAATAAACGACCTCTAATGGGTTCGCCTACTGGCATACTAATAGGTTTGCCTAAGTCCACTACATCCATGCCACGAACCAACCCATCGGTACTGTCCATCGCAATTGTGCGCACACTATCTTCTCCTAAATGCTGCTGACATTCCAAAATCAGTTTTTCACCGGTTTCTCTTGTCACTTCCAAAGCATTTAAAATTTCAGGAAGTTGTCCGTTAGGGAAGCTAACATCTAGTACCGCCCCAATAATTTGTTTAATTTTACCAACGTTTGCCATTGCTATATTTTTGTCTAAATAATTATTTTCCGAAATTTGGTGCAAAAATACGCTAAATAAAGGCAATATTCAAACCTAAGTTCAATCATTTCTGAAAGTATTGAAAATTATTTGCTGATATGCTGCTTTTAGCTTGTTTTTTTTTAGGATTTGGCACTAAATAAAACATAAATTTTTAATCATCAATTATCAAATCGCAAATTCCAAATTAATCCCCCCCAATTTTAATCATCAATTATCAAATCGTAAATTCCAAACAATAACCAAAATTTAAATGACCAATTATCAAATCGCAAATTCCCAATAATGTTCCGTGATCAAAAATTTCCTACGTAATTGGTCGCACCTATGGCGCTGGTTAATTGGATATTCGTTTTTCTATAAACGGGGTGTACCTATGGCACACAAAATTCTTCCCTTCTATCTGAATTTGGATGGACAGGATGTTGGGATATTTTGGATGTTATGCTGATGTAAGTGTCTGAATCAAACCTCCCCTCCTGTTTGAATCACGGATTTTATGGATTACGCAGATTACACGGATTTTTTTAGTCCGCAAAAATCTGTGCAGTACTACTGTCTGAATTTGGGTGGTTCAGATACTAATTTAAATTGAAAAGATAAAACGCAACAACTGACAATCAAACTTTAATCCGTTAGCCGTAGAGAAAATTCATGAATTTTCTCTACGGCTCCGAACAAAAAAAAGCCATCACATTTCCCAAAAACAATCATCGGGTACTGTGATAAAAATCAAAAATCTTCGTAGTACAAACGCAATACATTGCGTTTCAACAAACTCCCAAAAGAATCAAAAATTCACCCATCAGCAGGAAAAAAATCAAAAATCCCATATCAAGAATCCTAAATCCCCACCGTCC
>JAHDBT010000627.1 GCA_020630215.1 Bacteroidota bacterium | reverse complement strand
ATTAATATCTTGCAAGAACATTAAATTGATAGGTTTAATTTTTAAAGCAAGATAACCAATGAAAACTGCTTCTTTTTTTTCCCTTTTATTGTTCCTTCTTTTAACACTAAGAGCGCAAGCCGAACGAGGTGATATTGTGTATTTTGATAGTTTTGAAACACAAGATGCCGAAAGTTTGTCTACCCAGTTGCAGGAAGAAATTAACAACTTATCTGGTTTTTCTATTTCGGAAGAAGCACTAGGGGTTTTCTATGATGTGGAATTGTACCAAGTAGCTTACGAAACGGTTGGCATAGATGGGGTAACGCCTATTACTGCAACAGGTATTGTGGTCATTCCAACCTCTTATGTTTGTCCTGCACCTATGACTACCTATGGGCATGGTTTAACCTTAAAACACAGTGGCATCCCTTCCTCCGAAGGCAGTTTTTATCGCTACTTATGCAAAGGCATAGCGGGCAACGGTTATATTGTAGCTGCCCCCGATTATATACACATGGGCTACGATGCAACCCCCGGTGTACAAGCTTTTATGCACGCCGATTCGGAAGCGAGCGCAACCATTGATTTAATTCGGGCTACTCGCAACTACTGCAATCAAAATGGCATTGAGTACGGCGAGGACTTATTTATCTCGGGCTACTCGCAAGGCGGGCATTCTTCGATGGCAACCTGCCGAGAAATACAGCAGAATTACAGCGATGAGTTTACTGTTACCGCAGCCATGCCAGGCGGCGGCACCTACGATATGTCGGGTATTGCTGCCGACTCCCTCGCATCGCCTACTCGCACAACAGGCGAGCCACATGCACTTTGTTTAATTGTAAAATCTTATTTAAACGCCTACGCCGATTCCCTAGAATTATTCGATTACAATTACACCATGGACGAACTATTTCAAAGTCCCTACGATTCGCTCATCAACGAAATTCTCGATCCTTACCACCCCAATGGTAACACGGGTTTATTACTCAACATCCCCAATATGATGCTAGAGGAAAATTTTAGACTGGATTTTATGAACAACCCCGATGACCATCCTATTAGAACGCTATTGAGTTACAATAATTTATACGATTGGGCACCACAAATGAAAATGCGTATTTACCACAGCACCGCCGATGTAGAAAACCCGTTTCCCAACGTTACCTTTGCCTACGATCATTATATTGCCAATGGCGCAACAGATTTAGAGCTGGTAACCATAGATGGATTTTCGCACAGTTTAACGGGATTATTGCATGTACTAGCATCAAAAAACTGGTTCAACGAATTGCGAACACCTTGCATTCCTGCTGCCGTAACCAATCAGCAACTATTAGCAGCAGAGGTGCATGTTTACCCCAATCCATTTACCCAATCTCTTAGCGTAGAACTGTTACAGCAATATGGCGTGAAGGAAATTCAATTGTTTCATCATACGGGTAAACTAGTGCAAGAATGGACGGTAGATGCGGTTGCCAATACAAGTGCAAACGTTTTACAACTACCAATAATAGATGATTTAGCGGCAGGTGTTTATATGTTGAAGTTAGTAGGAGAGGAGGGGAGTTTGGTGAAGGGAGTAGTGCGGTATTAAGTTAGGAGGAGGACTGTTTAAAGAATGTATTTTCCTGTTAAGATTATGATAGCTTGCGAAATCTACCTATTTTTACCTACATTTCGCAGCCTATCGTAAAATAAAGCCATGTCGAAAAAATTAATTGGACGTAAAAAAGAACAGGAAATCTTACTTAAAGCACTACACTCGGACGAAGCCGAAATGGTAGCGGTAATTGGACGGAGAAGAGTTGGAAAGACCTTTTTAATCAGGGAAACTTATGATCGTTTAATTGATATAGAAGTTACAGGTGTGCAAAATGCAACTAGAAAAGAACAGCTAGAAAATTTTAGTTTTGTACTAAATAATTTTGCCAGTAGAGAAACACCATTAAGCACGCCTAAAAATTGGTTGGCGGCTTTTAGGCAATTGATTAAGGTGCTAGAAAGGGAAGATATTAAGCAAAAAAAAGAAAAGCGAGTTTTGTTTTTCGATGAACTGCCGTGGTTAGCAACTAAAAAATCGGGCTTCCTAGCTGCCTTAGGTTTTTTCTGGAACAATTGGGCATCTAAAAATAATATAGTCGTAGCAATATGTGGTTCGGCGGCAGCTTGGATGATACAAAAAGTGGTACAACATAAAGGAGGATTACACAATAGAATTACCAAACGCATATATTTAAAGCCCTTTACCCTTTCGGAAACAGCACAATTTTTTAAACACAAAAAAATTAACCTTAACCAATATCAAATTGCCCAAATTTATATGATTATGGGTGGCATTCCGCATTATTTAAAAGAAGTAGAAGGTGGTAAGAGTGCCATGCAAAATATTGATGATATTTGTTTTTCGGAAACAGGTTTGTTAAGAGATGAGTTTAGTAGATTGTATCCTGCATTGTTTGAAAAATCGGATAACCACATTGCCATTATTCGAGCTTTGGCTACTAAATGGAAAGGGCTTACTCGGAAGGAAATTATACAACTAACTGGCTTGTCCGAAGGAGGAGGGGTATCGAAGGTTATTCAAGAATTAATCAGTTCCGATTTTATTTCTTTTTACTATCCTTTTGGCAAAAAAAAGAAGGATATGCTCTATAGACTAACCGACGAATACTCGCTGTTTTATTTACAATTTATCGAAAATAAACGGTTACAGGAAAAAGGAATGTGGAATCGTTTAAGTCAAACACCCGTTTATAAAAGTTGGATAGGCTATGCTTTTGAAAGTCTTTGTTTAAAACATGTTGCCCAGATTAAACAAGCACTCGAAATTGGAGGCATTTTTACTGAAACCGCTAGTTTTGTCTATCAAGGAACAGCCAATAAACAAGGTATACAAATTGATTTGTTAATAGACCGAAACGACCAGGTGATTAATGTTTGTGAATTAAAGTTTTACCAAGGCGAATTTACAATTGATAAAGCGTATGCTACTAAACTAAGAAATAAAATAAATACCTTTACAACAATAAGTGGCACCTCCAAACAAGTATTTTTAACCTTCATCAGCAGCTTTGGATTAAAGCACAATAAACACAGCATTGGTCTAGTAGACAACGATTTTGGTTTAGAGATTTTATTCTGATAAAAAAACAATAAACATTTTAAAAATAACCAAACTGAAATCAATGAGCATTGGGCAAACCTTTTTAAGCGAGTTATTATTAGAATCGGAAGTAACCAGAAAATATTTAGCGAGTGTGTCTTTTGAAAAAAAAGATTTTAAGCCTACCGAAAGATCAGAAACACTAGGACGGCTGGCCATACATGTTGCCGAAATTACCGCCTGGTGGACTGCCTGCATTAAAAAAGATAAATTAGATTTTATTGATTTTGAACCAGCAAATATTCAATCGACAGCCGCACTTTTAATTTATTTTGACGACTTATTAGCCAAAGCAAAAAAAGATTTATTAGCCGTAAAAGATGCCGAGTTTGAAAAAGAATGGTCGATGACCTACGGCGAAGAAATTTTATTTACCCTACCTAAAAAACAAGTGGCAAGGATATTTTGTATGAACCATTTAATTCATCACCGTGCACAGTTAGGCGTTTATTTACGGCTCTTAAATATTCCTGTTCCTGCAAGCTACGGGCCCTCTGCCGATGATGAAAAGGTGAACCTAATAAAACGAATTTTTTAAACGGAAATACTCGCAGAATTATCGGTTAATTATTAGTTATACTAGACCACATCAGGTTTTGTGCAAATAGTTATTCACATTTACATCAAGCGACACGCTTGAAGCCCGTTACGCTCCAGCCGTGAGGCTGGACC
>JAHDBT010000626.1 GCA_020630215.1 Bacteroidota bacterium | reverse complement strand
AAACCTAAAAATATGTCAACAGCAAATTACGATAATTTTGTAAAACAACTATACATCGCCAGGTTTGGCGAAACGCCAGAAGAAAAGTTGGCGAAAGCGGAACAAGAGAAAGCTGCCTTAGAAAAGCAAATGCAAGAAAAATTAATAAAATCTACCAAAAAGTTATTATTAGAAACCGATTTTAAAGTAGCATATATTGCGGACATAGTAGGTTTATCAGAAGCGGAAGTGCTTGCTATTAAAGAACGACTAGAAGAGGAAGGGAAGGAGGAAGAAGAATAAACACAAGTTGGTTGAGCTAATGCTACACAAAAGTTATTAGAAGCGGATTAACGATAGACTGGTGAGAGTGCTTTTGAAAAAGGGGGGTGAAATGGGTGTTAGGCGTTGTTTTTATACTGTGTGGCTTGCTAGTGCAAAAGCAAGGACAATTTATAAACCTACTAATATTCTATGCTGTGGGGCTTGCTAGTGCAAAAGCAAGGACAATTTATAAACCTACTAATATTCTATGCTGTGGGGCTTGCTAGTGCAACTAGCAAGAACAATTTATAAACCAACCAACATCCTATAAGCAGAATAACTATACCGCTTTTCATCCTCCGCTTGTATAAAGGGGATATTTTGGTCGAATAACTCGGATAGCATGTCTATTAAACGGCGTTCAAATTCTTGGAACAGCTCGTTGGTTATGATCTCACCTTTTCGTAAAAATAAAATGCCTTTGTTGATTTCTTTTAGGGAATAAATGCCTGCTATAATTTGGGCTTGTTCGTGTTGTGGTCGTCGTCGCCAAAAAAGGTAGCTGTAGAGATAGGCTTGGAAACCTGCTTTTACATTGGGGTCGCTAAAGTACTTGTCAATGTATTGGTCGATGGGTTTTTTTAGGGCGGTTGCGCTGTCGTTCATTTTTACCATACCCGTTTTGTAATCTATAATGCGGTAGGCGAGTGTGCCGTCGTGTAGAGTCACTTCGTCTACTCGATCTATGATGCCGCTAATGGCTACCTCTTTGTCGTTGTGTAGGCGTAATACGGTGGTGTATTTGTCGGGATGGCCTTCTAGGTCTACAATTCTGAAGGGGGTGTCTTTTTTGTCGTTTTGTAAAATTTTAATTACCAGTCGCTTAATTACTTTTTTTAGCAGTAGGTTTTTGCCTTCCTTGTGCTGCGAAAATTTTTCTAGCTTAAATGCTTTGTTTAGTTTGGCGTTAATGCCTTTGTCGTTTTTTAGGAGTTTGGTAATAATGGCTTCCGTAATCATATCCTGCTTACATGATTGATAAATCAACTCAATGGTTTTGTGCAAAATATCCCCAAATATTTTGGGGCTAATGTCTTCGTCTACTTGCTCTAGTTCGTAGAGTTTGGCTACGTACTTAAAGTAAAATTGTACGGGGCAGGTAATGTAGGTGGTCATGGCGGTAGGAGCCAATTTTTTAAAGGGCACCTCTTCTAGGTGCGGCATATTTACCACATACCTATGCAGCGTTTCCATTACGGCATCTGTTTTTTCAATTTGCAGTCCTTCGGCTTTGGTGTGCATACTAGGCATAGGTGCGCTTACTAGTTGTTGCTGTACTTTTATATTGCCATTGGGCAGTTTGCCAAGTTCTTCCTCTATCTGCAATAAAAAACGGCTTTTCTCGCCCGAACCCATTTTTCCCACTTCGGTATTGTACAATAAATGTACATTTTCGGCACGTTGTAAAAGGTGGTAAAAGTGATAGGCGTAAATGGCATCTTGGTCTAAAAAGGTGGGCATGCCCATGCCTTTGCGGAGGTTAAATGGAATAAATGTGTTGCTGCTGCTGCTAGAAGGAATTACGCCCTCGTTCATGCCCAAAACAATCAGGTTTTTAAAATCGAGGGTACGAGTTTCTAGGAAACCCATAATTTGTAATCCTCGCAGGGGTTCGCCCGTAAAAGGAAGTTTTACGCTTTGTATCACTTCTCTAAACAGTTTCCAAAAAGTGTCGATGTTAATGGCTTGTCGGTATTTTAGTAATATTTCTTCTATGCGATGGAGTTGTTTTAGGAGGTGGTAAATAAATTCCAATTCTATTACCGTTTTAGGAGTTGCTTTTCCTTCATCGGCTTCGGTTACTTCATCTACTTTGGTATTAATATCCTCCCCTTCGGCATCTTCCTTTCCTTCCGATTTTAGGTCTTTAAACAATAGCACCAATACCTCATTAAAAACTTGGATGAGGTGGGTAAAACCATCAATCCGCTGAAAAATCAGTTCAAAAATAGGATGCCCAAATCGTTTTTTATACGTGGGTGGAGGAGGGGGAGGAACTGCATTTTCAGTTTCGGTTTTTTGATTTTTTTCCTGTTGACTTCCCTGTTGATTTTTTGCTTCTTTTGCCTTTTTGTTTTGATTTTCTTGCTCGGGCTTTTTCGTTAATTCTTCCTCTTCGCTTTCGTCTTCTATTTCTGGTTCTATTTCTTTTCCATTTTCCTTGATGTGCAAAATGCTGTGGGCGTAAGTGTAAATAATATTGTTTCGCTCTAGGTATTCCATGTACTTTTGAACCGCTTCGGGCGCAAAAGATTTGATGAATGGATTGTTTAAAATTTGCAGAATGATTTTGCTGTAATAGGTCGTTTTTTCAATTTTTTTGTTGGGATTTTCTTTGTCCTTAGATTCTTGGTCTTGCCTAGTTTTTTGTAGTTGTACAATCATCTCCAATAACCTATACAGCGGACTATCTTTTAAAGGATAACCCATCGTAATATTTATTCGTGGCACATTAGTAGGCAAGGAATACAGCACAGGAAACAACATACTTTCATCGCCTAAAACAATGGCAGTATCTTGCACGTCAATCTGTTTGTTTGTTAGTAGTTGCTCAATTAATTGCCCTGCATATTTTGCTTGCCCAACTTTTAGGGGTACGCCTATTAGGTGAATATTTTTTTCGCTTTCGTTGAGGTTGGTTTGGCTGGTCCAATTGTGTTTGGAGTTGTTTTTCCAGGTGTCGTAATAGCGGCGAACAAACTTACCTGCTTCTTGTTTATAGTTTTTTAAATAATATAAATCGGTATCCCAATAAATGCTAGCGTCATAGTGCTGCGTACAATAATCAAACATGCGTTTTTCGGAAGTAGTTAGGGCATTAAATCCTGCAAATACAATGCGTTTAAAAGGCATTTGTAAACCGCCATCGTCTAGTCCTTCTACAATTTCTCTTTGCGCCATGCCCTCGTAGGCAGCACCGCTTGCATACAGGCTTTGTTTAAATTCTTGGTATACGGTTCCTAGCACTTCCCAAATTCTAATAAACTCATCTTCTATATTATTACTGTCCTCGTCGTCGGGATTGGCATTTTCAAACACCCGCCAAAATTGTTGTAAGAATAAGAGTTGGTCTTCGGGCAGTTCAAAAAAGTCCTCAATTTCCTTGATGTCCTTTAGGTTGGTAAATAGTTTTTGGGCATCTACTAAATATTTATCAACCTCATCAAAATCTTTTAAAATAATTTGCCCCCAGGCATAAAAGTCGTCGAATTGAGCGTCGGGTTCGTGTTTTTGGTAAATGCGGAAAAGCTCAAAAATGAGGGTGATGGGGTCGAGTACTACTTTGTCGGTGATGAACTCGGTAAATTCTACAATACTAAAAACGTGTGGCGACCATAGGGGTTGATTGGCGAAACGTTTGGTTAAATATTTTTTAAAATACACCCCTGCCCTACGTGTAGGAAATACATAACAATGGTCTTTTAGTTGGCGGATGTCGTCGCCATCTAATTCAATTTCGTTAACAATTTTTTGTAGGAAGTATTGCATATTTTGTGGGGCTTGTTTGGAGGGTAAAG
>JAHDBT010000625.1 GCA_020630215.1 Bacteroidota bacterium | reverse complement strand
ACTTGACAGACCACTAAGTAAACAAAGGAAGAAAAGCATGATTTCTAGTATTTACGGAACGAAAAATAATTAGTATACACAAACCCTAAAAATAGTTAAAGTTATGAAGTATTTTAAATTATCAATGATAGCAGCATTGCTACTGGTACTTTTTACGAACAACTCCTGCGACGATTTGCCAGAGTTAATTACGGAAGTATCGGGCACGATTATTAAAACCGCCAGTTACTGTGGAGGCGCAGCCCCTACCGACGAAATACTTGCAGAATTGGCAACTCCTGCACCGTACATTGGCACTTTGTATTTAAAACAAGGCACGATAAACGACCCGCTAGAACCTGCGCTAGCAACAATTACAACCGATGAAAATGGTGATTTTAGCATTGTTTTAGCCGAAGGAGATTATATAATAGTTACCGCCGAACATTTGGGCGATTATACTAACGATTACCCTTGGTGGCCAGATGTTAGCTCGGAGTACTGCCAAAATTGGTTGGCAACACCTTACATTTCCTTTACGGTAAATGATGCTTACACGCCAACAACCTATAACATTCATTTAGCTTGTAATCCTTGTGTGCCGCCACCACCTGGAGGGCATTAGTATGGCACCTAAGTGCGGATGCTTATTCGGGTACGGCTGCTATCACATCAACACTCTCAGCACCCTATTCCAACTTTGAATCAAAAACGCTGGAATTGAACAACCAAATGGATCTTTTGGGAGCAGACAAAGTAATCATCCAGTACTATGCAAAATGGGATTTGGAAAGGAGCTTTGATTACGTTCAACTAGAAGCGTCTATAAACGGTGTTGATTGGATGCCATTATGTGGTAAGCTAACAAAGCCAGGAGTTCCATATGAAAATAATACCTATTCAGGTAAAGCTGGTTCAGATAATTTGTTTCAACCAGATAATGAAGATTTATATGATGGGGATACACAAGACAAATGGGCATTAGAAGAAATAATAATTGATAATGAATCTAATTCTTTTTTTCTAAATGAGAGTACTGTTTATTTAAGATTTAATTTTAAAACAGATAGTTCCAATTCTGAGGATAGTTATAATGTAGCCTTTGCGGGATTTACTTTTGATGATTTTAAATACCTAATAATAAAGGATTTTAATGTTGCTATAAATGAACCCAAAAACAAGGAAACCATACTATATCCTAATCCAAGCACAGGGCAGTTTTTGTTAGACCTAGGAAACTTAAATGCCGAAAGCATGGTGATTTACGATATACAAGGAAGGGAAGTGATGGCTACTTCAATTACAAATACCCAAAATAAAACCTTTGAACTAGCTATTTTGCCTGGGCTTTATTTTGTGTGTTTAAAGTTAAAAAAGGGTAGCAAAACGATAAAGCTAATCATGCAGTAAAGTTTAGGGCTATTTATTTTATAGACAGTAGCAAACCACAAATGTAAAATAAGAGCAAGCGATAATAACTTAACTGCCAAGTTGGAGCAAAATTTACCAACAGCTAATAGCAGAAAAATTACTTTTTACTTTCGCACAATTAACACTTCTTGCGTAGAAAATTCCATCCACGCATAGTCATATACATAATGATAGAGCTTTCGTTCCCTATTAAAATAAATGCCTGTATTATACTGAAAGTTAAATCCTTTTTTGGATAAAAAAAGTTTCTCGACTTTTAATTTTTTCCGTTTTTCTTTTTCAAAAATTTCGGCTAATATATTTCTGTTTTTAAGCAAAATGGCATTGGTAGTTGTTATAATGTCTATTTGCTTTTTACGTTTGGCGTGATGAAATTTATTGCTGCAATCCTTTGAGCAAAATATCTTGTCGGCTCGTCCTTTACATACTTTATTACACACTTTACATTGATTCATGGGGATATAGTTTAAGGAAATCACAAATATACAATCACTTTAAGCACTTATAAGTGTTTGCAATTGTTTATAAGCGTTTACAAATCCTTATAAGTACTTAAAGCACCTAAGATAGCTAAAAAGTTTGTTAAAAATGATTTATGTATTGTATTTTTGGGATATTATTAACCCATAAACTTTTTTCCATGAGATCAAAAGTGCTTATTAAGGAAATTCCCAACGACCCTAAGCGTTTATCTGTTCATTTACGAAGCTTCCATAAAGTGCAACGAGAAAAGTTAAAGGAGCATGTTGCGGGCAGGCAATGGGAGCCAGAAAAAAGATATTGGACCATACCTTATACCGTTGCTAGTGTTGAAGCTATAATTAAATTGTTTCCAGAATCCCATCAATTTACATTTAAAATACGAGATGATATTCCTGCTAAATACGAGGGGATTGATGACGAAGTACCTTTGGCATATTGGCAAAATACGCCTACAATAAAAAAGGAAAATATAAAGACAACAAAAGTTAATGCTACTAGTTTTTTACAAGTTGCTTTTAAGGTTATTACGCAACCTTGGGGAAATGTAAAAGTAGTAGCAGGAGATAAAATAATACTGCAAACACTTAACCAGCAATACATTAAAGCGTTTGTACCTTACCAGTATAAAAATTGGACTCGGATTATTAAAAACATTCCTGGCAGGCAATGGAACGCTGACGAAAAATATTGGGCATTGCCATATACCAAAAATACGCTTGAACATTTACGTACTCATTTAGCAAAGGCACTTGTTTTTACTTTTGTTCCAGCCGAAAATATACCGCAAGCGGTTAGGTTTCCAGAAACGCAACAAGCTAAAGAAAAAGCTAAAACAATTAGAAAAAAAACTGCTGCGCCTCTTAATAAATTACAACGCATAGCCATTAATAAAATGGAAGAGCGACTTTTATTAGGTGCTTTTGCCATTAGCACTCGAAAAACCTATTTAGGATGCTTTACCAAATTGATGCTTTTTTACCCTAACACGCCGCCCGAGCATATTTCTAAAGATAAAATCATTAAATACTTAGTACATCAAATAAAAACCAAGCAAATTTCGGAGAGCCATCAGAATCAGATTATTAATGCCATTAAGTTTTATTATGAAAAAGTACTAAACAAACCCAAGGATAGGTATGATATACCTAGACCTAGAAAACCCAAACGAATTCCGGGTATATTAAGCGAGCAAGAAGTTATACGTTTATTACAAGCAACAAGCAATATTAAACACAAAGCCATATTGATGTGCATTTACTCGGCGGGCTTACGTAGGAGTGAGGTTTTGCAATTACGTTTGGTAGATATTCATCGAAATAACAATTACCTATTTATTCATAAAAGCAAAGGCAAGAAAGATAGGCATACCCTTTTATCTCCCAAGCTATTAACGTTATTAGAAAAATATTATAAAGAATACAAGCCCACTTACTGGCTTTTTGAAGGAGAGTACGGTGCTCAATATTCAGCATCGAGCGTACAAGCTATTTTTTCAAAATCGAAGCGACAATCGGGCATTAATCCTATGGCCACACTACATTGGTTGAGGCATAGTTTTGCAACGCACCTACTCATGAAAGGCGTTGACATACGGCATATTCAAGGGCTTTTGGGTCATGGCTCGATAAAAACAACCGAAATTTATACCCACCTTACCGACCAAATGAAAAGAAAGCTACAAAGCCCTTTAGATCATTTAGATATATAATTACCCTCTATTTTTTGCTTAAAACTTGACTGTTTCAAAGTTTTATCTTATTTTAGCATTTGAGTTATACTTATTTTTTGTTAGAAATGGCGTTTTTTTTTATAAACTGTTGGTTATCAGTATTTTAACATGAAAAATAACTCAATCCACATAGTGAGATTAGATATAACTCTACATATGCAGATCCACTTTACATGCAACTGGGTGTGCGTATAAACAAGTT
>JAHDBT010000047.1 GCA_020630215.1 Bacteroidota bacterium | reverse complement strand
CACAAAACCTCTACGTACAAATTGTCGGATTTATTTTTTAAACGTTACTAATTTAGTTTTTAATATAATTTTTACCCACCCCTCGCCCCTCCTAGGAGCGGAATTAGTTTTGTCTAGCGAATAGGGAATAGCATTAATTTTACTTACATCAAAATAGAACCACACCCCGTAAGGCTAGTGGCTCAAAACTTAAGTTTCTGATGATTAAGTCGCCGTATTTTTTTTCTGCTACAAGGCATTGTGAGCGAGCATAGCCGTAGCTACGTGAGGGAGCAATAACGCAGTAGCAGGAAAAAAAGACAAGGCTTGGGTCATCAAGAACTTAGGTTTTGAGTCACTAGTGCATAGAAACCTATTTTTTAACCATACAATTTAAATTTACTGTGAAATTTAAAACCATTTCTTATGTCCAATTTTTACTAGGAATAACTGTTGTTGTACTAGGTGTTTTACTAGGAAGCTTGTTTAATAATAACTATGCACAAACAACACCTCCTATAGCAGCCAATAAAAAAAGAGCAGACAAAAAGCTTAAAATTTTATCGTGGAACATTTACATGTTGCCTCATGTGGCAAAACTTACTGGAAAACGCAAACGTGCTAAACACATTGGTACACAATTAGCAGCGGGGGAGTACGATATTATTGTATTTCAAGAAGCGTTTCATAGAGGAGCTAGAAATATTATTAAACGAAAACTTAAAAAACAATATCCTTACAGCGTAGGACCTGCTAACGAAAAGTGGATAAGTTTAAAAACCAATAGCGGCATTTGGATATGGAGTAAAATTCCTTTAAAAAAATTAGGTACGGTGCGCTTTACCGATTGTACGGGTATAGACTGCTGGGCCAGAAAAGGTGCTTTATTAGTAGAAGCTGAATTGGAGGGTACACGTTTTCAAATACTCGGTACACACTTGCAAGCAACTGGTGAAGCTGCGCCTAAATTTGGGCAGATTAAACAAATTGAGCAGTTAGTAACTTCCTACAAGGAAGAAAATGTGCCACAAATTTTATGTGGTGATTTTAATATTGATAGAAACAATGAAAAGCAGTATCCTTTTATTACCGAAACCCTAAAAGTAGAAAACGGACCACTAACTGGCGAACAGCAAGTTACTAGCGATGGAGAAAAAAATGATCTTAAAAATGATGCTAATAGTTCCTATATCGATTTTATTTTTTACCGATCAAATGGCAAAGCAACCAAAAAAATGAAACGATGGGTTTCTGTACTGAAATATCCGTGGCATAAAAACCACAAAGATTTATCGGACCATTATGGTGTAGCAAGCGAAATTGTTTTTGAATAGTACTTTCCTTATAATCAATATGGACAAAACTGTGGCTTTTTTAGACATTTTTAGCCTGTTTTTAAACACCGCCTATTTTTATTTGATGATTTAAGAGTTAAATAGTTACAATGTTTATGCTAGCTTTTATAAAAAAATAAATCAAAAGTGATTTTAACCGACTGATAATCAATTGGATATAAAGTGCGTGCCATAAAATAACCTAAAAATAGGCATTGAAATTTATTGCATGACATTATTGTGATACTATGGCATTGTCTTTGCATAATGATATGCAACAATGCAATTAGCTTGTTTTACAAACAATTACCTCCTTTTAGTTTTGATAATAATTACTTGCCCCCTAAAAAAAATAACTTATTTTCAACATTAAATATTAAAACAATTATCCCTGAGTATACTTATTTTATAAGGATGAGAAATACTGTTTTTTGAAAAACCCAACTACATTAATTTATATTAGTTTGGTTGATTTATATCAACATATTGTTCACCTTTAAAATACACGTGTTATGAAGAAGGGAATACTTAGTTGGGTTCAACAGAATGGATTAGACGTACTTGATGCAGATAAAATGCAGAAAGTAGAAGGAAAAGGTAATTCTTTACCACCTCCTCCAGGCGGTCCTTGGGATGACGATGATTCCGAGAACAGCAACGGAGGCAGTAGTGGCGGGGGCGGAGGCTCTGGCGGATAGGCTTTTCTTTAATCCATGAGATGTTAACACAACATATTTCATGCACCGTGCCATATTTTCTTTCATTAGAAAATGTGGCATTTTTTTTTGCAAAAACCCGAAGAGACAAAAAATTAGCCAGCCGAACATCCCTAGTAGATAAAAACCTAAGTTTCTGATGATTTTTATTTTTTTGCTAAAATCGAAGCTAATAGTTTACTGGTCATCGAGCGAAGTCGAGGTAAAGGCTACTGGTATCATCAATCATTTAAATTTTCATCCACTAGGCTTATTTATTAGTTAATATGAAATGTTTTATATATCATTGTGGATGCAAAAAAAAAAGATTATAAGGTGGCATCTCTTTATTAGGAAATATCGTTTTAGCATTATGTGGTTTTATTAATTACCAGTTACTATTTAGCATTCGCTAAAAATAGTAGTAGGTAGAAAGTACGCTTCACTTCAATTACCTACAAAAATCACGTAGGCAGTCCTTATACATTATACTAAAGTACTTTCTACTCATTGCCAAATGCTGAGTAGTAACGCTTACCAAACTATTACACCATGAAAAATTATTATTTCTATTTACTAATTTTTTTATTATTTGCTGCCTGTAAAAAGGATAAAGACGAAACCAATCCTCAATTTGCTACACTTGCAGGTAGTTATAATATAGACGGATTTTATTATCATCCTGATACTGCCCCTGAGCCAAGTATGGCGTATGATAGCATAGGGGTTGTTCGCAGTATTGACTTAATTACAGTTGAATCAGAGTTTACTACTTATAAGATGAATGGTATTGGTGCTTGGGAAGATCAACCAACCAATTTTTTTTACTTTTATGTTAATAACAACAATGGAGATATCGTTATTCCTAAAGTATGCTCCCTCGCAATGCCTTGTAGCAGAAAAAAAATACGGCAACTTAATTATCAGAAACTTAGGTTCTGAGCCACTAGCACTTTACAAGGATGCAGCGAAGCGTAATTATCTAAATACCCAATACCCTCTACACTAAGAATGCACTGCAGGAAAAACCGTTGTTGCTAATTGCATGGCTTCTACAAATTCTTCATCGTTAATAAAAAAGTCGGCACGTTCTTCACTAAAAAAGCGGATGAGGTGTTCGGTAGGCATATTACCAATTAAGTTACTTTGCGCCATTGGGCAACCGCCAAAACCTTTTATCGCTCCGTCAAATCTTTTGCAGCCATTATTATAAGCAGCTTCTACTTTGGGCAGCCAATTAAATGCTTCGGTATGTAAATGTGCGCCAAACTCAATTCCTGGAAAACTTTGCGTAACACTTTTAAATAGCGTAGCAATATCGTCGGGTTGTGCCACACCAACCGTATCAGATAAAGAGATGACTTTAATGCCCATACTTACAAACCTATCTGCCCAATGTTCTACTAGCGAAATATCCCAAAAATCGCCATAAGGATTACCAAAACCCATCGACAAATAAACCACTAGTTCTTTTTCTTCCTTTAAACAGAGTTCATAAATATTTTGCACCCTATTAAAGGCTTCTTTTTGCGAAGCATTGGTATTGCGTTGTTGGAAGGTTTCTGAAATAGAAAAAGGAAAACCTAAGTAAGATATTTGCTCGTAAGTAACTGCCTTTTGCGCTCCTCGTTCGTTCGCAACAATCACCAATAATTTAGTATCCGTTTCCGATAAATCTAATTGGGGTAATACTTTCCAAGTATCTCTCATTTGCGGGATCGACTTTTCGGATACAAAACTGCCACAATCAATCGTATCAAAACCAACTTTTAAAAGGGCATTAATGTATTCAATCTTTTTTTCTGTAGGAATAAATGTTTCAAATCCTTGCATTGCATCACGAGGACATTCGATAATCTTCATAGGGCAAAGTTAACAACATTTTGTGAAACTAACAATCGTTATTTTTTTTCTCTTTTTTAACAAACTTATCTAGCCTAAAAAGTGTGGTATATTTTATACAGGGAAGGGAAGCGGAACCGTTCAAATAGCTTATGCTGTTTCGATGGTTACTTCCTCCTCCCGCAAAGCATCCCTAATTAATTTAATAAAAATAATTAGCACGGTTACCATAACGCCTCCTGCAAAAACAGACGTAATATAGCGCATCATGCGGTTGGTAGCTAGTATTTCGAGGGGTAAAACGGGCGAGTCGATAATTTGTATAATAGGAGTGTGGCTTAATAAGTTCATGTAGGCCAATTCTCTATTTTTTACTGCCTCGGCATACATTACGCTCAAAATTTCGGCTTGACCTTTCATCCGTTCTTGTTTCATTCGTTTTTTTGCCGATAAAGTGCCCGCAATTAAACGAGTACGGTTCTCATCAATCCAGGAAGCCAATTGTTCTTCCTTGTAAAATAAGGCCCCCTGCAAAGAATCTACCCTGTTTTTAATTATTTTGTAAGTTTTGTTTTGTTGCTCAACGGCTTTGTCGATATAAAACTTATCAAGTGTTTCAATTAGTTTGCTCAAAAATACCTGCGAAAATGCTTCAGAAATAGAAATGCAATTCACCTTAATTACGCCCCCTTTACTAACCGAACCATTTAAAAGCTGGTTTTTAATAGTGATGTAAATGATTTGTGCGGCTTTGTTTTCTGTGGTGGTAAATTTTCCATAATCGTTATGTTCAAACTTAAAATTTTGAAGCTCCTCGTCCTCCTCCCACTCATCATGTATGTTAAATAAGTTTATGTAATGGTTAAATAGAAAATCTTTTTTATCGTTAATCGTCGCTTCCTTGGCTAAGGTTATAAAAATCATTTTCCTAGAAGCTAATAACTCCACCAATTTTTCATTGTCTAATTGTCCGCCTCGGCCACCGCCAATGCCAAATTGCCCCATAATTTGCATTACTCCCGACATCCCTCCCGAACTTTGGGAGTTGGTCATAAACGAAGCTTTGGCTACATATTGTGTGGCTTCTTTTTTGGCCTGATGCCTAGTAATAAACAGCAGTGCGCCACATACAATTAGGTATATATACCATTTTCGTACTAGGGCAAAAAAGTAATCTTTGCTTATTAAAATAACCGTTTTTAAACTGGTAACATTTTGTGTAGATGCTTGTTGTGCTTGTGCTTGCTCGCTCATAGAGGAGGATTAAATGGCGTAATAGTTTGTTGTATTAAGTTGTTGGGTGTAGTGGTATAAAAAAACGCATTTCTAATGACCAATGACCAAATCTCAATTTTTAAATAATAATCAATAACCAAATCTTAAATTTCCAACTTCCCTAGCGGCAGCATAAAAATCAAAATTCACTTATCAAAATTCAAAACTCAATCATGATGATAAGGCTCATTATTAAGAATCGAAAATGCTCGATAAAGTTGCTCCGTAAAAATTAAGCGAACCATTTGATGAGAAAAGGTCATATCTGATAAAGCAATTTTTCCATTGGCTCGTTTATAAACTGCGTCGCTAAAACCGTAAGCACCGCCAATTACAAAACGCAGGTGCTTTAGGTTTCGGTTCATAAAAGATTGCAATTGTTGAGCAAATGCTTGCGAGGTAAATGTTTTGCCTTTTTCATCTAACAAAATAACATGATCGTTAGGAGCCAATTGTTTAAGTAGCAATTCCCCTTCTCGTAATTTTATTTCCTTAAAAGATAAATTGCGAGTGTTTTTTAAATCAGGAATAATTTGCTGCTTGTAATTAATATACCGAGCAATGCGCTTTTCAAAAATTTGAATGCCCTCGGTTAAGTATTTTTCATTGGTTTTGCCAATTACCGTAAAGGTTATTTGCATATTAAAGGGTTAAATGGTTTTATTGTTAATATTGCTAAACGGTTTTGTTTTTGAATTGATAATCTGGTTTAGTGTAAAAAAAACGCCTGCATAAAACTAACTACTCGCAGCGAATACAGCGAAGGTTTTAACCGCAGCTTGTTGGTCACAAAAAAATTAAGCAACCGAGTTTTTATTGGTAAAAGCAGCAAAATCGTAAGTGCTTAAAAACTGGGTAAGCATGGTTACAATCATTTCTACGTCTTTACAAAATACTCCTTCGTTGGCAGCATGGTAAGGGTTAATAGCTGGTTCAATAGCAATGCTTGGAATATCGTAGGGCGTATTTTTATTAAGTACTTTGCCATACTCAATATAATCGTTGTTTGCATTGCCAATTAGCATAGCGGGGTATAGCTCTGTGAAGTAGTTTTGTAGGGTATTGGTTAAGTCTTGCAAACGTGTTGATACTTCAAAATCCTCTTCTCTATGCCAAAACTGATTGTACAAAGCAATGCCAGATTTGCCTTTAAATTTGGGCGTTGTGTCAATGGTAATTATGGCAACAGGCGGTTGGTCTAAAGTAAGTAAATACTTAGCAATACGTTCTGCACCCATACCATACATATAACCTTCGCCATTGTTTTTCATTAAGTGCGGGCGATTGCGTAAATCGGTACCTTCCTCCATTTCCGAAAACAGGATATACAAAGGCGGCATGTCGTGTTGTTCGCTTAAAAACATGGTGGCCAAACAAATACCTAAACCAGCGGTATCATCCATAACGCCCCAAATGTTAGTGCCGTCGGTATGAGTTGGTAATTCGGCTGGATATGTTACTCCAAAGTGATTAATTTTGTCGAGGTGTGCGGTAATGGCAACAGGAGGTAAATTGCGTTTACCAGGTATCTTAATGATAAGGTTATTGTCGGGTACTTCCACAATTGTTGCGCTTGCTACCTTGCTGCAAATTTCCTTGATTAAAGGATGTATGCGTTCTTCATAAGAACTAAAGGAAGGCACTTTGGCACAAGTCATGATTAAATCAACAACGTTCATATTGTAATATTTTAACTTTTTGGGAGTGAATTTGCGAATGATTCACAAAAGTTTGCAAAATACAAAAAATAATGTGATGGTTGTGATTTATTTATTTTTTAAATAGTAAGCCTGTCTGTAGAAATTTGTTCTTGTAAAACTCGTTTGGTAACCTTGCCTAAAACATTTCGGGGCAAGGAAGGTACTGTTTGCCAAATGCTAGGAATTTTGTAGGGGGCAAGTTTATCTTTACACCAGCTTTTTAAGTTCGTATTGATGTTGGCTATGCTATGACTTTCGTGTAGCACTACTGCCGCAGCAACTCGTTCTCCCCATTCTACATCTGAAATGCCTACTACCGCACACTCGCTAATGCTAGGGTGGGTACGCAGCACTTCTTCTATTTCTAAAGCCGATATTTTGTAGCCGCCCGACTTAATAATATCTACCGAATTGCGGCCAACTATTTTAAAAATACCACTTTTCTCTAGCACAATATCTCCCGTGCAAAACCAGCCATCCTGAAACGCTTGTGTGGTAGCTTCGGGTTTGTTCCAGTATGCTAAAAATACATTTGGTCCTTTAATTTGCAATTGTCCTTGTGTGCCAGGTGCCACAGGGTTTCCCTCCTCATCTACAATTCTTGTTTGTACATTGGGTAGCGGTTTGCCTACATGGCCTGGAATGCGTTTTTGTGTATAGGAATTCGATAAAGCCATGCCTATTTCCGTCATACCGTAGCGTTCTAGTAAAATATGTCCGCTTATTTGTTGCCATTTTTCTAGGGTGCTAACAGGTAAAGCTGCCGAACCAGATACCATTAAACGCATTTTTTTACAAGCCTCCGACCAGCTTTTTTGTTGTGCTGCATCTGCTTGTTCCCAATGGCTAATTAGGCGGTGGTAAATGGTGGGTACGGCCATAAATAAGTTAATGGGCTGGTATTCAAAACAATGCCATACTTTGGTGGCATCAAATTTGGGGAGAAAGTTACATGTTGCGCCTGCCCACATAGCACAGCAAAGTTTGTTAATAATGCCGTGGGTATGGTGTAGGGGTAAAATATGGAGGATGTGATCGTTGGCTGTCCATTGCCAAGCATCAATTAGGCAGCGTGTTTGCGACTCGATATTGGCATGGGTGCTTACCACACCTTTTGGTTTGCCTGTTGTACCGCTTGTGTATAAAATCATAGCACGGCGGCTAGGTAAAATATGGAGGAGGCTTGTTAGTGTGTGGGTACTTTGGTAAGCCAAACTGCTAATTTGCCGAATATTTTTAGTCGCAGTAAGCCCAGTTACTTTTGTTTCAAAGCTAGGATGAACAACTAGGATATTTACATCGCTATCCTTTAAAACATAATCCATTTCTGCTGTAGGATGTACTACACAAAGCGGCACGGCAATTCCGCCTGCTTGCCATATTGCCCATTGCACTAGCACATAATCAAATCCCGAGGGGCATAAAAAGGCGATGCGGGCTTCTTGTAAATCGGTTTTGCCATTTAGTAAAATAGTGGCCATTTTTTGAGAGGCGGCTAGTAAATCGGCATAGGTGTAGCTGCCCGTTTGGTCGATAATGGCAGTATTTTGGAGGTGTTTGTTTGCTTGGTTTAGGAAAATTTGCATAACTAATATTACTTGGTGTTTTAATCAATAACTTTAAGCCAAAATATTCTTTTTTTAGCCGTTAACCTTGGAACATAATCACTTGTACGTGTATTTGAAGGAAGCGGAATCTCCGCTAATAATTCTGGATTCCAATCTGTTACATTAAAGATGTTATCCAGTTGTGCTAAATCATAGATAGGGTTTTCTAAGTCACAATTAGCGGCTCTATTCATCTCAACTTCGAGATACTCGGCTGGGCGTATCATATAAATTCCTTTGCGCTTAGGAATTATTTTTATAATAGAAATGGTTTCTGTTTCCTGTAATACGGCTGAAATGCCAGTTGTAAAAACAGCATATTGCCCATTGTTCTCTATTTCATACGCTGGAAAATTAATCGAATCAACAATAACCTCAAATACAGGATCTAAATCCAATAATTGATGGTTACTATTTCGAAGACCTATAAAAAAACTAATCGGAATTTCTGCACAACTAATCGGAATTTTATCGTCCGAAGACCGTTCATTTAATTCCTTGTTTTCTTATAATGGTAGAAAGCTCAATGGTGTCATTTACTTGGTATACCTTTTTTAATGGTGCAACTTCCAATGGCATTAGTAGGTTATAAACATTTTCATATTTCGCATATTCGTCCAATTCCTCATTTAAATCGCAAGTAAGCCCAAAAGCTGAAAACAAAAAAAGTACAAGTAAAATGGATTTCCTTGTATCCATAAGTTAAGGTTTTTAGGATTTAAGAAATTATTTCAATTGCAAAAAAGTTCGTTTCTTAATATACAAACTCATTTCGTTTCTATCAATTGCTACTACTGTTTTATCAATAATTAAAGATTTGGCTCTGTCTACAATGCGGCTATACAGCCAATCAATAATTTCGGGGATGGAATCGTGGATGCCAAAGGAGAGGTAAATTTTAATGGCTTCGTTAAATCCTACGCTGCGGCCTTTGTAGTTGCCTTGTATGGTAATAGCGGCATTAGTATTGGGTATTTTGTAGGCATCGCCAATTTCTAACCATTTGTAATACCTGCCAAACATATCGTATTTTAGTTTTTTATCTTGGGTAATAATCTCAATAAACAAACCCTCTACCGAGTATTGTGCATCAGGATTTAAAAAATCATTGCCATTGGCGGAGGGGGTAGCACTTCCTGTTTTATGCTTGTTATCCAAATAAACTTTTGCTCGTTCGCTTAAAGATTCAATTTCTTGGTATTTTTCGAGTGCCATTTCTTTTACCAGTTCATCGTCGTGCTTCTCAAACTTATCGGGATGGTATTTAACTTGTAGTTCCCTTCTTTTTTTCTTAAAATCATCGGGATTTATTTTTTCTAATGGCTCGCCAAAGTATTTTTGAAACTTGTTTAATTCTTGTGTGCTTAACGGTTCGTAATTCATGCTTTATTATTGGTGATGGTAATGTGGGGGTTAAAGGTAAACTAAAATAAAGAATGTTGCAATAATTGTTATAGCTTAATGATTGTTGATTCTCTCAAAAATCCTATCTTTACCCCATGAAATACCAACAACAGCACCTCGTTGCTCCCTCGATTTTAGCCGCTAACTTTGCCAATTTACAACACGATGTAGAAATGGTAAACCACAGCGAAGCCGATTGTTTACACCTAGATGTAATGGACGGACGCTTTGTTCCTAATATCTCTTTTGGCTTTCCCGTAATAAAAGCTATTAATAAATATGCAACCAAAGCCCTAGATATTCACCTCATGATAGTGGAACCCGATAAATACATCAACCATTGTGTGTTTGAAAATACAAGGATGATAACCGTACATTACGAAGCCTGTACGCATTTGCATCGCAGTATTGCCGCCATTAAAGAAGCAGGCATTAAAGCGGGCATTCCAATACAAGCAGGCGTGGCTTTAAATCCTCATACTCCTGTTGCGCTACTAGCAGACATTATACGTGATGTTGATTTAGTATGTTTGATGTCGGTAAATCCAGGTTTTGGTGGGCAATCGTTTATTCCACAGACTTTAAATAAAATACGGCAATTACGGCATTTAATGGAGCAACAGAAAACAAATGCCTTCATTGAAATTGATGGTGGGGTAAAATTGGATAATGCTGGAGCTATTTTAAAAGCGGGTGCCAATGTGTTAGTAGCAGGAAGTACGGTTTTTAAATCCCAAAACCCTACAGAAACTATCCAACAGTTAAAATGCCTAAGACCAGAGATGATGGCCTAGCCATATTAACACTTTAACTTTTTTGACAATAAATAGTAGGTCTTTGCTTCAACAAAAAGTACATCCTTATATTACCTTCGTACTTATCCAAAAACCTTTAGCATTTCTAACATGATAAAAAAAACAATTTTTATAATATCTTTGCTTTTAAGCATTTGTAAAATTGCTCAAGCGCAAGAACCCTATGTTTATGGCACTATTACCGATCTGCTCGGCAACCCAATTCCAGGCGTGCATGTTACCACCAATTTGGTAAATGTATTTGGTACGGTAACCGACAATAATGGCTATTACAAAATATTTGTTCCTGCTAAAAACTACATTACCATTCGTTATTCTTTTATGGGTTTTAAAGAAGAAAAAACGATTATATGGTTGGATAATGGGCAATTGCGAGAGGTGAACCTGATGCTAGAGGGCAGCGATAGGGTGTTAAAAGAACACATTACTTATAGCAAACCTACGTCTCGTGCTGCGCCTAGTGTGGTAACGCTCGATAAACGGAGTATTGAGGTAATTCCTTCGGCAGGAAATTCTATCGCCTCTATTATTAAAACCCTGCCTAGTGTGACCTCTAATAACGAGCTAAGTTCGCAATACTCCGTGCGAGGAGGAAACTTTGATGAAAACCTTATTTATGTCAACGATTTTGAAATTTATCGCCCCTTTCTTATTCGTTCTGGGCAGCAGGAAGGATTGGGTTTTATTAATCCCGATTTAATACAATCCATTTCCTTTTCGGCAGGTGGATTTGAGGCTAAATATGGCGATAAAATGTCGTCGGTATTGGATGTAAGGTACAAGCGGCCCATTAAACGAAAAGCCTCTATTTCGTTAAGTATGCTGGGATGGACGGCACACCTCGAAGGTTCTAATATGAAAAAAGATACGAGTTTTACCTACATTGTAGGCGTGCGTAACAAAACCAACCGATACATCCTTAATGCCCTGCCAACAACTGGTCAATACCGCCCTTCGGCTACCGATTTTCAAACTTTTTTAACCTTCCGTTTAGCTCCTAAATTACAACTCGAATATATTGGTAACTATGCTAGAAACGTGTTTCAATACATACCGCAAGAATTGGTTACCAGCTTTGGTACTTTTAACGAAGCCCTAGAACTGCGAGTGGCTTTTGATGGGCAAGAAAGAGACGAATACAGCACTTTTATGAGTGGGCTTGCATTGCGTAAATCCTTGTTAACCAACGACCGAATGCAACTTAAACTCCTGTCTTCGGTGTTTAGAAGCTCAGAAACAGAAGCCTACGATATTATAGCAGGTTACCTAGTAGGAGAAGTAGAAAAAAACCTAGGAAATGAGGAGTTTGGCGACATTACCCGTGTGCTAGGTGTAGGCACGTACCAAGATTGGGCAAGAAACCGATTAGGCGTTACCATTGCCAATGTGTCGCATCGTGGTTATTGGGATATGTCTTACCTCCGCCACTTCCTAACTTGGGGCGCAAAATACCAACACGAACAAATTACCGATGAAATTAACGAATGGTATCGACTAGATTCGGCAGGTTATAATATTCCTAGTCAACCAGAAGAGTTGGTGTTTGCTGATATACTAAAAGGAGAACTGGGTATAGAGTCGAACCGCTATTCGGGTTTTGTGCAAGATGAATGGTTACTAGGCAAAAATAAACGCACCAATTTAACCACAGGCGTACGCTTTAGTTATTGGGATATTAACAAAGAATTTTTAGTGATTCCTAGGATGCAGCTGGCCTTTAACCCTCGGTTAAAAGCAGATAAAGATACCACCAAAGTTCCTCGTGATTGGACGATTAAGCTGGCAGCAGGGATGTATCACCAACCTCCATTTTACCGAGAAATGCGTAACCAACAAGGAGTGCTAAATACAGATTTGAAAGCGCAAAAATCGGCACACTTTGTACTAGGTTCCGATTATGATTTTGGCATAGGTTCCCGTCAGTTTAAATTGACCACCGAATTGTATTACAAACATTTATGGGATTTAGTGCCTTACGATTTAGAGAATGTATTGATTCGATATTTTGGGCAAAACTCCGCCAAAGGATATGCGGCAGGACTCGATATGCGCTTGTTTGGCGATTTTGTTCCTGGAACAGATTCGTGGATCAGCTTATCGGTAATGCAAACACAGGAAGATTTGGACGACGACCATTATTTTAAGCTGTTTAATGCCGCAGGCGAAGAAATTGTACCCGGTATTACCGACGATTTAGTGCCAGCCGACAGCCTTCGAGTAGATGTAGATTATGTTGCTCGCCCAACCGACCAGCGAGTAACCTTTGGCATGTTTTTTCAAGACTACCTGCCCAATAACGAAAATTTTAAAATGCACCTGAGTTTACTATTTGGTACGGGTTTTCCATTTAGTCCTTCTAATCGCCCACAAGTACGTAACCTATTTCGCATCCCTCCTTACCGTAGGGTAGATATTGGTTTTTCGGCACTGCTGTTTGATAGCAGCAAAAAGGAATTACCCGAAAAAAGTGTTTGGAAAAATTTTAACAGCGTTTGGGCATCTTTAGAGGTGTTTAATTTGCTAGGCGTTTCTAATACCATTTCGTATAGTTTTGTGCAGGCGCAAAGTCGCTATTATGCCGTGCCTAATTACTTAACCGCTAGGCGAGTAAATGCTCGGTTAATTATGAAGTTTTAATAAGTATTTGCATTTAACGACCTATTTATCT
This sequence comes from Bacteroidota bacterium, assembly GCA_020630215.1. GTDB lineage: Bacteria > Bacteroidota > Bacteroidia > Chitinophagales > UBA2359 > JAHDBT01. The sequence continues at coordinate 9,900 of JAHDBT010000047.1, read as the reverse complement.
AAACGTTAAAAGTAGTTGATTAAGCCGGGAGGCTTTATGCCCGTTACGCTCCAGCCGGGAGGCTGGACCGGGCAACAGGGTCAAGCGTTCCATGGGTTCAAAGCCTCCTGGCTTGTAGCAAAAAGTGTAAGCTGCTTGGATGAACATGTCCATTTAACAAAATATAAAACACAAAAAATCCCTACTAACAGATATATATTAGTAGGGATTTTTTTTTGTAGAAAAGGCGATATAAAACAAAAGGAAAAAGAACCGCTAAACTTGTTCTAAATTCTCTTGAATATCCTTTAAAAAACTTCTAATCTTTTTAAGCGACTTTACAACCGCAAAATGATTCACCGTTTCCGATTTATTTTCTTTCAACTTCTTTTTTGCTCCATCTAAAGTGTAGCCCCTTTCTTTTACCAAGTGGTAAATCAGCATCAGCATATCAATATCTTTTTCCGTATACATACGGTTTCCTTTGCTGTTTTTACGAGGTTTAAGGATGGTGAACTCACTTTCCCAAAAACGAATCAACGAAGTAGATACATCAAACATCTTGGCTACTTCGCCTATACTGTAGTATAATTTTTTTATTTCTTTTTCTTTATATGGCATATTATCAACTAGTTAGTTCAAACTTGTTTTAGTAATTATTGAAGTGTAGCCTACAAATATAATTCAAAAAGTATTTAAAAACCTAATTTTACTAAATATTTTTTTTACTTCCTTCGTTTTCAAGGATTTATAAGGGGGTATTTAAAGTATTCAGTAGGCTATATTTGCAAATCAGACGAATGCCAGTTATCCAAACATTTAAAGTGTATTAGTAGGCGTATTTAATGGTTTATAATTCATTGTAAAGGAAGCTAACAAAAGGAAACAACGCAGCTCAAAAAAAAATGTGTAACTTAGCTGAATCCTTGCACAAGCATTGTTCCTAGCAATTATTTATAAATCTAACAACTAATCCAACACTAAACGAATAGAGCTAAAGTATTTATCAACGGCAGGACTATTTACTTGTTCGGGTGCGCCTGTTAGCAGTTGTAAGTAATATTCATAACCAGCCCTAATCACCTGAAATCGAATCAACTCGTTGCTCTTTTGGGTAGGGCGTACATAACCTGTAACTGCTTTGGAGCCATTTACCCTAATTTCTTCTTCAATTTGCAGGTTGCCGCCTTTGGCAATAATAATAGGCGTAAAGGTTTCTTCTACAAATTGTTGTGCTGTTTTACCCGCTTTTTTTCGTTGATGCGTAATGGCATACTGCAAATCATTCACCTTGTCAATATATTTATAAGAGCGAATTGCTCCTTCCTGATTGTGCTCAATCGTTTCGTTTTTACTAGGCAACATTACTTCTAAACGACTTTGTGGTGCATTGAGTAGCTGCCACAACGAATCGGCATAAACAAGTTGGCTGTTAGCAGTAAAAGTTGTTCCTTTTTTAGTTGTTTCTTTTTTGATAGGCGATTTTTTAGTAGATTTAGGATTGGTAGGAGATGGGCTGGCAACAGGAGGTGCTTTTTGGGCTTTGGGTTTGCGTTTTGTAGTGGGGCTTGTTATACCCTTACCGCCATGTGCACTGTATACGGCACGAACAGTAAAACCTCTTTTACGCAACAATTCAATTACGCCTTCTTGCCCAGGTAAATGCAAAGCTCCTACGGCCATAAAAGTAGTTTGTAAGTTGGCAATGCTGTCCATTCGTTGTGCCATTATGTGGTTGCGTTTTACTACCAAAGCCTTATCAAACTCGTCGGGCATAGTGCCTTTTTGTTTGTCGTAAAACAGGAGTAAACCATCTAGGTCTTGGGCTAGGTACAGGGCTACCATTTCTTGCATTTGGTCGTCGCCATTATCGGCTTCATTATTTATTTGTTCTAGTAGCATAGCAGCTTGTTGTTTTAAACTAAGGGCATCTAATGCGCCCATTTGTTCTGCTACCGTTTCTATGCCAATCAACACTTTTTCTTGTTCTTTGCCCATTTTCTGCAATTGCATATCTAGTGGCAATTCCATCGCATCATTGCTTATTTCCTCACTTAATAAAGACGATAAAAAAATGGGCTTAATTTTATCCGTGTTAAAAAGCATTCCAACAAAGCCTAGTTTGTCATTAATAGCTTTTTTTACGATTTTATAGTCTTTCTTGCTGTATAAATCCTGTAAAGTTGTATCTTCCATTTGCATAGATTTAATCATGGCAAAAGGATTTTTTTCCATCTCAGAAGTAATGAGTTCTAAGGCAACAGCATCACAACTATTAAAATAATAAGTTGCCGAATCGCTAATGGCATGTATCCGTTTATCGCGCGAGTGCATGGTGCCATACAAGTAAGAAGACTTTTTTAATTTAGGATGATTAACTTCCCATAATAGAGAATTGTACTTAGCCGTTTGGGTTCCTTTAAAAACAGCCTTTTGTTCGGGTGCTGCCTCATTTTGTGCTTGCAATTCCTGTTGTGTTAAAATCAAAAAACAAGCGCAAACAAGTGCTAAATAAAACTTAAAGAACGTAAATTGAATATTTTTCATAGAAAAATCGTTTAAATGATAGGTGTATCACCAAAAAAAGTGTGATGCGTTGCAAAAATACTTTATAAGCCGCTGCTAATTTAGTAAATTGTCTGGAAATTGAAATAAATTGGTTCATCCTTACACAATCCTCCATCGTTTGGAAGAGGAAAATCCAATTATTAAGTACCGTTCAATTAAGTAAAACATTAGCCTAATAAAGATAGTGCCATATCGGATGAATTTATTTGTCTATAGTAGCTTATTAATTGGATGTAGATGATTATTGTCCTTACTAGACACCTAATCACACTACATTCAGCATCTAAATAATTAAGGAAGGGGGAGAAAATAAATTTACACTTTTTCGCGAAGAAATTGTTTTAGTGAAAGCATATTGAAGCAGAAAAATGTAAACCTATTTTTGTACGATTCCTTATTTTAGAAGATATATAAAACCTTAAATCTCTAAAGAGAAAACACTATGAAATACTCTTTTATTGTAAGCTTACTCATAACTACCTTTTTTGTTGTTGGATTCAACGGATGTGGCAATGCCCAAAAAACATACAAAATGAAAAATTATACCCCAGGTGAGAACTATGATGCAGACTGGAAACAGGTGCATGAATACGAAGGTAAAGGGCTTACGCAAGATGCAAAAGCCGTTGTCGAAAAAATATATGATAAAGCAAAGAAAGAAAAGAACGACCCGCAAATGGTTAAATCTATCTTGCATTTGTACCGTTATATCCAAGTGACAGAGGAAAATAGCCAACAAATAATTATAAAAAAATTAAAAGAAGAAATAGCCGAATCAGACTATCCAACCAAACCTGTTTTGCAATCCATCCTAGCAGAAGCCTATTGGCAGTATTTACAGCAAAACCGCTACCGCATTATGAAACGTACGGAGTTGAGTAATGGCGAAAAATTAACCGATTTTGAAACCTGGGACATCCATCGCTTTACCAAAGAAATTAGCCAACTCTACATCGGCTCCCTACAAAACAGCGATGACCTAAAAAGTACAGCGGTTGATTATTACGACCCTATTATTAGTAAAGGACAAGGCGGACGAGCATTGCGCCCTACCCTCTACGATTTACTAGCACACCGTGCACTGCAGTTTTTTAGAAACGACCAAGCTGGCGTAGCCAAACCTGCCGACCAGTTTGAAATTGATAAGGAAGCCGCTTTTGCAGATGCTAAAACTTTTGCCAGTACCACTTTTGCTAGTAACGATAACGAAGGTTTTAAATTTAGAGCCTTAAAAATCTACCAAGAATTAACCGACCTACATCTTAACCGAGAAGACCCCAACCCGCTAATAGAAATTACCTTACAACGCCTAGATTTTGTACACAGCAATACCGTGCTTCCTAATAAAGAAAGCTTGTATTTAGATGCCCTAGAATCGGTAGCCAATAAATACAAAGCGACTGCCTCCTCTACAGATGCTTTGCTTAAAATGGCACAGCATTACCAAAGTAAAGCACAACAATACAAACCAGATGACGACAATCAGCAACATAAAAACAGCTATATTAAAGCCATAGAAATATGCGAACAAGCCATTGAAAATCATCCTGCTAGTAAGGGAGCGATTTCTTGTAAATACATAATAGGAACTATTAAACTACCTAGCCTCCAATTTCAAGTAGAAAGCAAAACTGCTCCAGAAAAAGCTTCGAGGGCCTTGTTGAAGTATAAAAATATAGAACAACTATACGCCAAAGTAGTTGTCGTTTCGCCTAAAGAAATTAGAAACTTACAAAAGAAACAGAGAGATAAAATAATTAGTTATTTACAAGGAGCAACTGCTGTCGAAACTTGGTCGCAAACCGTGCCTAATCCTAACGATTATCACCAGCATCGAGTAGAAGGAAAAATCCCTGCTTTACCGTTTGGGCATTATGCCGTAGTATACAGTACTCACGAAAATTTTAAAACCAGCCAATCTGGTTTTGCTTATGGGTTTTTTCAAGTAACCAACCTCAGCTATATTACCAGACAAGAGCTAGGAAAAACAGTTATTCATGTATTACACCGAGATAGTGGCGAACCACTCGCAGGGGTAGATGTAGCGATTTCCCTAGAGCGATACGATAGAAGAAAATCGGCTTATGTATCGGAGAAAGTAGAAAATGGGCAAACGGATAAAGATGGACGTTATGTTTCTAGTAAAGGGATAAACAGTTACAATAGTTACCGCATTAAGCTCAATAATGGAAAAGATTTTTTAGAAGCAAATGCTCGTTTGGATGGTGTAAATGTGAAGAAGCAAAAACAGCCACATACTTTCTTTTTTACCGACCGCAGCATTTACCGCCCAGGACAAACACTCCACTTCAAGGGAATTATGTACGAGTCGAAAGGAAAGGAAAGAACTCTAATGGCAAATACCAACACAACCGTTGAGTTATACGATGTGAACTACCAAAAAGTAACCGAACTTAAATTGCGTACCAATGAGTTTGGCTCGTTTCAAGGAAAGTTTACCTTGCCCAATGGCTTGCTAAATGGTTCTATGCAAATTAAAAATCAGCACAGCAGCAAACGGTTCCGAGTAGAGGAATACAAACGCCCCAAATTTGAAGTAAAATTTGAACCCGTAAAAGGTAGCTATCGCCTTAACGAAACGGTTAGTGTAAAAGGAACCGCCAAAGCCTATGCAGGCAGCAAAATAACCGATGCACAAGTAAGCTATCGAGTAGTACGCCGTGCTAGGTTCCCATATTGGGGCTACTGGTGGCGACCAATGCCTGTTTCGCCAGAAATGGAAATTACCAACGGCACTACCACTACCAACGACAAAGGCGAATACGAAATTAAATTTACCGCCATCCCAGATGCCAGCATCGACCCTAAGAAGAAACCGCAATTTACCTACACCATTTATACCGATGTAACCGATGTAAATGGCGAAACTCGCAGCTCCACAAAAAGTGTGAGCGTAGGCTATGTATCGCTTTTGGCAAGCGTAGAGATGCCTAGCAAACTCAACAAAAAAGAAGATCAAAAAATAGCCGTTAAAACCACCAATCTAGGAGGCGAGTTTGAATCGGCAAATGTAAACATTAACGTTTACGAACTAAAGCAACCCGAAGGCGTACTCAGAGAACGCCTGTGGCAAAATCCCGATTTATTTGTAATGGATAAAGCCGAATTTAAAGGCTATTTTCCACACGATATTTACAATAAAGAAAACGACCCCGAAACATGGGAAAAAGGAGCAACAGTATATTCGGAAAGTATACAAACAACAGCAGAAAGTTTGCTAGAGATAAGCAACTTGCCAGAATGGAATACGGGCAAATATTTAATAGAACTTACCACCAAAGATAAATACGGCGAAGCGATTGAATGGAAAACCATGTTTACCGTTTTTAGTTTTGAAGAAGACGAAATTCCTAACAACGACATTTTTTGGACCGAAATAGAAAACGCTAAACTAGAACCTGGCGAAAACCTAAAAATAGGCTACGGTTCGGCTTGTGAAAATGCAAAAGTGTTGCTAGAAGTAGAACACGATAACGTGATTGTTACCCGTTTATGGATACCCGTAAACAAGGAGCAAAAAATATTTGAACTGCCCATAGAAGAAAAACACCGAGGAAACTTAGCGGTACATTTAACCCTTGTAAAATACAATCGCTTAAAACAAATCACACATGTTGTTAATGTACCCTGGAGCAATAAAGAACTCGATTTTGAATGGACAAGTTTCCGAAATAAATTAAACCCTGCTCAAAAGGAAGAGTGGCAAGTAAAAATTACAGGACACAAAGGGACTAAAGTTGCCACCGAATTACTAGCAAGCATGTACGATGCCTCTTTAGATGCATTTACATCACACAGTATGGGTTTTAATATCTATTCCTATAACAACAACTTTTCTCGTTTAGGCAACGATGCTGGTTTTAGCACCAAAAATTCCCAAATATACGCTCCCGATTGGCGAGTAGACCGTAATTACTTTGGAAACAATATTTCCTACGACCACCTTAATTTATTTGGCTTTTATTTAAGTGGTGGTTATGGATATGGTGGCGGCTATTATAATGAAGGTGTGGTAATGAGACAGAGGGGCAGAAATGTTACGTCGATTGCATCACCTGAAGCTAAAGCTATGTCAAAAGCTGCACCTGCACCAATGCCAATGGCTGCACCTCCTCCTGCTGGAGGGGCAATGGATGATGGAGATATGGAAATGGCGGAAATGTCGGCGGATATGGCAGGAGCACCTATTAACCAAACAGTTGGCGGCGGCAAAGACAGGGATGCCCAAGCCAAAACAGATTTTGGGGATGTGCAAATTCGTAAAAATCTACAAGAAACGGCTTTCTTTATGCCCGAATTACGCACCAATGCCGAAGGCGAAATTATTATTGCCTTTACCGCCCCCGAAGCTCTCACCAAATGGAAACTGCTAGGCGTAGCCCACACCAAAGATTTAGCCATTGGCACTTTTGAAAAAGAAATGGTTACGCAAAAAGATTTAATGGTGATGCCAAACGTGCCTCGTTTTTTAAGAGAAAACGACGAGATGTACCTAACAACCAAAGTAGCCAATTTAACCAAAGAACAACTCAACGGTTCGGCAGTACTAAAAATTTACGATGCCCTTACTATGCAAGCCATCGACACAGAACTAGGCAACACCAATGCCGAACAAAGTTTTACCGTTAATGCCGAAGGAAACGCCTCTGTTGATTGGAAAATAAAAGTACCCGTAGGAACACAAGCCATTACTTATCAAATACTAGCCAAAGCAGGTAACTTCTCAGATGGCGAAGAAAATGCACTTCCTGTTTTAACCAACCGTATGCTAGTAACCGAAAGTATGCCTTTGCCCGTAAGAGGAAAAGGTACACACGAGTTCGATTTTGAAAACCTACAAAAAGCAGAAGCATCTAATACGCTGGTACACCATAATTTTGCCTTAGAGTTTACCTCCAATCCTGCCTGGTATGCCGTACAAGCATTGCCCTATTTAATGGAATATCCGCATACTTGTACTGAGCAAATTTTTAGTCGTTATTATGCCAATAGTATTGCTTCGCATGTAGCCAATTCCAATCCTAAAATTAAAAAGGTATTTGAAACTTGGACCCAACAAGCAGCAACCGCCGCTAACAACAACGACCCTAGTGCAACCGCAGGTGCATTGTTATCTAACCTCGAAAAAAATCAGGAACTCAAGCAATTAGTCCTAGAAGAAACGCCTTGGGTATTACAAGCCCAAAACGAAACCGAACGCAAAAAACGCATCGGCCTGTTATTTGAACTCGACCGCATGGCACGAGAACTTAGTGTGGCAGAAAAAGAAATTATTGAACGACAGTCAAGCAATGGCGGCTTTTCATGGTTTCCAGGTATGGAACCTAGCCGCTACATTACGCAACACATTGTAGCAGGCATGGGACATTTAGAAGTACTAGGCGTTCGCAATTTTATGGAAGACCAAAAGATGGCCAACGTTTTTGAACGAGCTGTACAATTTTTAGATAAGGAAATGCAAAAAGATTACGACGATTTAAAACGCTACAAGATACCGCTTAACCAAGATAATATTAGCCATATAAACATCCATTATTTATATACCCGTAGTTATTTTTCGGAAATGCCTGTTAATAGCAATTACAAAAAAGCGTTTAACTACTGGAAAAAACAAGCCGAAGAATATTGGTTGAAAAGGAGTAAATACTCGCAAGGAATGATTGCCCTTGCCCTGCATCGGTTTGATAATGGCGATAATAAAACCTCCTTTGGTATTTTAGAATCGCTGCGCCAAAATGCTACGCAAAATGAAGAAATGGGTATGTACTTTAAAGATGTGGTACAAAATAGAGGTTGGTATTGGCACCAAGCACCCATAGAAACCCAAGCCTTATTAATTGAAGCTTTTAGCGAGATAGAAAACGATATGGAATCGGTGGAGGGAATGAAGGTTTGGCTGTTGAAAAATAAACAAACCAACGATTGGAAAACCACCAAAGCCACGGTAGAGGCTTGCTATGCTTTACTGCTACAAGGAACAGATTTACTAGCAGATGATGAGATTGTGGAGGTAATTATTGGCAAGGAAGAAATAAGTCCCGAAACACGCCCAGATTTAAAAACGGAAGCAGGAACTGGTTATTACAAAACCAGTTGGGATGCTAAAGATATTCGTACCGATATGCGAGATATTTCTGTTAATAAAAACACCGATGGCGTAGCGTGGGGCGCAGTATACTGGCAATATTTTGAACAACTCGATAAAATTACCGTTGCCGAAACCCCACTTAACATCAAAAAAGAATTGTTCCTAGAAGAAAAATCGAGTACTGGTCCTAAACTCACCGCTTTAGCCGATGGTGCTAAATTAAACGTAGGCGACCTCCTAAAAGTGCGAGTAGAAATACGAGTAGATAGAGAAATGGAATACGTACATTTAAAAGATATGCGTGCCGCAGGTTTTGAACCCGTAAATGTTATTTCTCGCTACAAATACCAAGATGGATTGGGCTATTACGAAAGCACCAAAGATGCCGCTACTAACTTTTTTATATACCGCCTCCCAGTAGGAACTTTTGTTTTTGAATATCCGCTACGAGTAAGCCATAAAGGAGATTTTTCTAATGGCATTACCACCATGCAATGTATGTACGCCCCCGAATTTTCGGCACACTCTGAAGGGATTAGGGTAGTGGTGGAGTAGTGGGTGGAAGGTACTACTTAAATGTAATCCAAGAGGCTTGATGTTAACTACTTTTAAAGTTTGGGTAAACATATCAAAAAATAAATGTCGTATATAGATTTCACACTTCAAGATTTACGCAAAAAGTTCGATATAAAAGAAACACGAACTACACTTTTTGAAGCTATTCAGCCAGTTGAAATAACAGGGGCATTTGGCATCGACTTACCCATTTTAGCCCTAGTAGAGGCCAAGAAAAACGACTTGGATTTAAGGATTATACAATGTGCAACACAAATGATAGGCGCACAAGTTTTTAATGAACAAAACGACCAAAATATACCTGTTATTTATGGCTGTGTAACAACGGCAGATGCTTGGCAATTTTTGAGACTAGAAAATAAAGAGCTAAAAATAGATTTAGATAAATATTATTTGGTAGAAATAGAAAAAATAATTGGTGTTTTTCAAAATATTATTGATTACTATAAAAAAATATTAGGTTAATTAGACATATTTATCTAAGCGGTTTACACTTTTTTTAGTAGATAGTAGCGGGTACTTGGTATATAGACGGTTCCGCTTCGCTGCACTATGGTAAAGTGTCAAGTACTTTTGCTTATTAGATAAACTTGTCGCTAATTATAATGTTTATGTAGTGCTTGACCGAAAAAGGCTAAGCCATTAACAGTTAGAGTGTTAGCTTCTGT